>JABDET010000060.1:1804-10909 GCA_013286945.1 Candidatus Melainabacteria bacterium | reverse complement strand
TAAAGAGGCTGTTTAGTGCTTTGGCTTTCCTTTTCGATGACTCCGATAAACTTGAACTCAGTGGCTTCGTCCACAGCGCGGTAACCGTTGTAAGCCACTTCGCGCTTTCCTTGAGGGGTTTCTCCGATTAAGAGTCGTTCCATAAACTTGTCTTGTGTAAGCGTTTCAAGAACGAGATCTTCTTTAAAATTCCGCTTTAAGAGCATGATGGCTTCTAGTTTTACCGGATCCAGAGGATTCGTGAAAATTTGATTCGGCTTGAATACCTTGCTAATGTTCAGCATAGCCCGAGCATTGTCAAAGGCAAAAAGCCTGGCCAGCTTGTCCTTCACCTCATCATCGGATACCTTGTCAAAGTAAGCTCCAGCCACCTCGGCCTTATTTTCTCGAATCGACTTCAAGTTGATCTCAAGAATCTGCTCATTCTGCTTCATGAATGCCGGTGTTACATCCGGTACGTTTTCGAGATCGGCTTGAAGAATCGAATAAGCGGACTGAGGAAAACTCTCCACCAAATTGCAGCGAAGATAAAAAACTTTTTCAGAAACGTAAGCATAAGCTTCAAGCGGCTTCGTAAAATCAATTTGATTCGACGCCATTTCAATCGGCTGATTGTTGAGATTCAGTGCCTTAACCTGCGCTTCTCCATTTTGATGCTCGCTTAACCATTTGAAACATCGGTACCCTTTGATTTCTTCCCCTCCCTTGGGAATTACGCGGTAAGGAGAAATTTTCTTTCCGTCTTTCGTGGTGTGGGCATATCGGATATAAACCCAGTCATCCGAATGGAAACGAGTTTCTGGAAAGCTCATGAGCCCATAAGAACTGGTTGACTTGCCTGTGCCGGTGGGGGCAATATAAAGGACCCCTTTTTTGGCTTTTTCCACACAAGCCCCATGAATGGAATGGATTCCGAACTCATCGGCAAGTACACGTCCAACGGCACCAAGGACCCAGCTCTTTAACTGTCCATAGTAAGAGGTGTTAAAAAAGATCACCATGTTTCCAGCCCGACTGTAATAAGCGGCCTCGGCTTCACCTTCCACGCCACCCAAAGCATACACCCACACTTGCGGTTTTACGGGAGACTCTTGCCCGGTGAGCTGTTTCCATTCAGTAATGCTGTACCAGTTTTCTTTCCAAAACTCAGCCAAGTGGCGGCTGTTGGTGGTAGCTCTCACTCGAATTCCATGAATCACCACGTCATGAATGTGAACTTCTTCTTTCTTCCCTAAAGTAGCCAGATGCCGGCAAACGATATCTTGGAGTTCTTCTCGGCGCCCAGGTTGCTGATCAATCGTCTTGTCGTAAACAGCCGTTCGGCTTTTTGTTTTCGTGATCGTGTTGCTCTTTCCGATCGGGGTCCCAGGCCATTCCACGCTGTTTGGGTCTTTTGGAGCGGGATACTTGTACAATTGATCAGTCTTTTCTTGGGCTTCTATCATGGACAATAACGCCTCCTGAACTGGTTTCTGAGCCACTTCTCCTTTCGAAATTGGGATTCCTCTCAAGGCGCATCAAATCTTACGAACTTGATAAGCAAACAAAAAGAGGAAGCCGCTTTAGCGGCTTCCTCTTTGATGAATTCGATCTCTTTTAGATGTACCCAGCAGTTTTTCGCATCCGTGCGACTGCTGGACAAGCATCTTGGCGTCCCCGAAGGGGATGAATTCAGCACTGCTCGGACATCGTGTCCTCCCAGTATCTTCGGTTTCCGTTATGACGTCGTGTCACGGAAACCTACGTCCTGAAATCACCAGTGAGCGCCTAGGCCAGCAATGACCCCATTTATCGTCGTGTTGAAAAATCGAGAATAGTTGTAGCCACGATAACCCACAAAAGCGTGCACGTTCGTGTCACCGATTCGATAACCGAGTCGAGCTTGGTATCTCCAGAGCGTTTGGGATGGAAAACCATTTCCGGTGACATTATTGTAATCGAGAAAACCGTCGGCAAAAAGGGACTTCGTAAAGTTATCCCCCAATTCGCCCCCGATGCCCCAAGCGTTTCGCGCACCGGTTGATGAAAAATAATCGCCATAGACATCAGCCTTCAAGCCCGAGTTCGTTGCCGATGGAGTGAGAAAATATTTGAGTTTTCCGCCACCAAACTGATAACCGCCAGGAACTACAAGTCCGAAAGCCCCGCCCCCAACCGAGATGGGAAATCCGGTATTTCCGTTTGCATCGGTCGTTTGAAACATTCCCCCGGTGTTTGTGAGGCGCGGACCCTTCGGCGTAGTCGTGTATTCAGCTGTAAATCCGAAGTTGTCTAACCCCGAGTTCTTCTTGAAGCGCACATCGACATCCACACCAAAGCTTGCCGCACTGCTGGTATAAACGGGTGTTGTTGTGTTGGTTCCCCAATAATAGCCGTTTAGCTCCGCATCGTAATCAAGCTCATCGGCATGTGCCAGCATGGGCGCAACAAAAAGAAAAGCAAAGCTTAAAAAAATCAACCATCGAAATTTTCCCATGTTTTCCCCCTTCTGTTATTATTTATCCCTTTTTCGACACGTTAGCCCATTTCATTTAATGTCATTTCATTTTGGTCAACATGAGCTCAACCAACTCTTTGACCGAATCGGCTGATTTCTTAAGTGCGGCAGTCTCCTCTTTGGAAAGCTTAAACTCAACCACTTCTTCCACCCCATTCTTTCCAAGCTTGGCCGGGACTCCCACGTAAAAGCCGTTAATGCCGTACTCTCCTTCGAGGTAGGCGGCACAGGGAAGAATTTTCTTTTGATCATAAACCAAAGCATCCACCATTTGCGCGACCGCTGCTGATGGAGCGTAAAAAGCTGAACCGGTTTTTAAATGTTTCACGATTTCGGCCCCACCATCCCGCGTGCGTTGAACCAAGCGCTCAATGGTTTCCTTAGGGAAAAGCTCGGGAATGGGCACACCAGCCACGGTGGAATACCGAGGAAGTGGAACCATCGTGTCCCCGTGACCACCCAAGACAAAAGAATACGTGTCGGTAACCGAAACCTTGGCTTCTTGGGCGAGAAACGTTCGAAATCGTGCGGTATCCAGAACGCCAGCCATTCCCATCACGCGATTCTTAGGAAAGTGGCTTACGTGAAAAGCCAATTGTGCCATGGCATCGAGCGGGTTGCTCACCATGATGATCATGCAGTTCGGTGAGAATTTTACAATGTTCTGAGTGACACTCTTGATGATTTCCATGTTGGTGTAGAGGAGATCGTCGCGAGTCATCCCTGGTTTCCGAGCCACACCGGAAGTGATGATCACGATGTCGGACTTCGCGGTGTCTTCATAGTGATTGGAACCAACAATGTTACAATCATAGCCAACCACAGGACCGGCTTGCAACAAATCAAGCGCTTTCCCTTGAGGAAGTCCTTCCACTACATCAATCAAAACGAGGTCAGCATAATTGCGTTCGGCTAAACGTTGAGCTAAAGTTCCCCCCACATTTCCTGCCCCTACAACCGTAATCTTCCGTCTCATGGTTTAAGTGCTCCTTCATGTCAAGTGACAACCGTAAAACCCTTTAGGGGTTCTTCTCCATCCATACCTTTCCTGTTTCAAGCCGGGCAAACAAAAAAAAGAGACCCCACAGTGCAAGGGGGTCTCTTTTTAAGGAGCTTCTTGAACGTACTTAGTATTTATCCGAATAGCACCCGAGGTCCCAAAGCCCGTGGGCATCCGGTCGAGCTGTCCCCTCAAGGTCCTTCGCGGGTGCATTCCCTCCATAAGAGGTTCCTGCTCCGATGGCGAGACTGCTTGACGACAAGTGGTAGTCATTTCCAGCCGGATTGACGAACGTTCCGGAGAGAGGAAATACGCTTGAGTGCTTATCTTGCCCCGTGGTGCTCTGCCAAGCCGCTAGATTAACGATTTGCGACGGATCATCATCGAACTCGAATGAGCTCCAGTCGCCTCCATTGTTATCACTCACCAAGCCCGGTAAAGAGTCTCTGTCGATGTCAAAGACCCCATGACCCGATGAATTGAAAACGAGATTGTTAACAAACGCATTTCCCGTGCTTCCATTGGCCACTCGGAAAACCCATGAGCCATTTGCGGGGATAATGAAGGTGTTATTGATCACGAGATTTCCGGTAGATGGCAGTGGTCCATCTTGCCGGAAAAGGGCAATACCCCTTCCATTGTTGACGCAAAGATTATTTTCGATGGTCGAGTTACTCACTCCATCAAGGTTCATACAATGTCCACCATTATCGTGGAAGTAATTGTTTTTGATTGTCCAGCCTCTGGCATTGGTCGTGCCTCCACCGCCAGCTGCGTCCGAATTGATTTGGAATCCATTGTCTGGATTGCCCCACGATTCATTGTTCACGATAATGCCATTGTCACTCTGGTACCCGGGATAAATTCCATGCTGACCATTGTTATAGGCTTTATTTCCACTCATGCAGAGGTTGTTAATATTTCCGCCAAGGAATCCCCATCCTTTTAATACACCCCCGACATTGTCGTGAAGGAGATTGTTTTTGATCACAATATTATCATTATCGTTAATTCGGATTCCGGCGATCCCCATTCCATGAACCTCGAAGCCCTTGATTTCCACATAGCCCGGGCCTCGACCACTACTGACTCCCGATTCCATGTTAAAACCGGCATTCACTTTATTATAGCGAACATTAACGACGACGCTGCCGGGCGGACCGTCCGCTTCAATCACGACTGGATTTGTTTTGGTTCCCCCCTGGGGAACGTCCCAACCATATCCTCCCCCTGCGTATTGACCTGGCTCGACGAGAATATGCGCGCCCACCCCGTTTCCGTTAACGGCAGATCCGGTATCCATGGCATGTTGTATCGTAGCAAAAGCTGTGGCTCTGGTCAGCCCGTTATTGTTGTCGTTTCCAATGGTGGACACGTAATACGTTGGGGCATTCGCGGCGGCAATAAAGTCCGGGCACTCCTCGCCTTGCGGTCCGCCGGTTGGTGATGGCGATGGACTTGGCGACGGTGATGGGCTCGGCGACGGCTTTGGTGACGGCGATGGTGATGGGCTCGGCGACGGCGACGGCTTTGGTGACGGTGATGGTGATGGGCTTGGCGACGGCGATGGCTTTGGTGGTAGCTTGTGCGATTGTCTTTCAAGATTGGCAAGCAATTGCTGATTAGTCGCCAACTGGTTCTTGATTGACTGGATCGCTTTTTCCAACCGATCCGCCACGCTATCCTTTGTGGCTTTGGCAAGCTTTGCCGCTTCAGCCTTGAGGTTGCTCGCCTCCTTGGCAATCAGTTGCTCAAGAGCCTTTATCTTATCTGAAAGACTCGAGGCACTCGCCGGAGGAGCAACTAAAGGCGAAAACAGAAGCCCAAAAAAAAGAAGAAAGAAAATAAAGAATTTGATATTAATGCGCGATTCTTGCATCCCCATTACCCCCTTTAATTTTTAAGTACGAGAAAGAGCTGCAGACAAATTCTCTCCCTTAACCCACGGATTCATTGTAGCATGGGATGCGGACGCTTTTATTAACAAATAGTTTCTATTTTGTAAATAAAATGTTAATATGGCGCTCTTCGAAGGAGAGTATTTTCGACTTCTAGACAGAAACTAAATCGGGCCAGCCGATCAAGTTTAAAGCTCACGTGGATCTTAATAATTGATGGATCTGTCTCTGACTTCAAGGCTTTGGTTTGACAGCAAATGATGAGCAGTGAGGAGCATTCGTTAACAATATTTTGCAAATGTAAAGAAACCTTAATATTCTGTAACAAAAGGTTAACAATCTGGCAACCATTGGAACTAGCCTCCCTGGTATCATTAAATAAGGCACGGGGAGTCCTCAGTACTTCAGCATATATATAGAAAGATTTAGTATGGGGAGGGAAGGATGCGGAGACTCGGTTTTTATCGTTTCCAGAAACTCCAAACAGTTCGCCGAATTTTTGCTTTCTTTCTCAGTTTTGTTTTCTTCTCATCCTTGATGGCTTCGGCCGCACCCACCGGTGGTGTCGTCACCTCGGGAAATGCGAGCATTACCTCCGCGGGAACCACCACCACCATCCAGCAATTCACCGATAAAGCGATCTTAAACTGGCAATCGTTTGGGATCAATCCAAACGAACTCGTCCGCTTCTTGCAACCCGGTGCTTCTGCCATCGCTTTAAACCGTGTCGTGGGCATGGATCCTTCCGTGATTCTCGGTGCGCTTCGCGCCAATGGAAATGTCTGGCTCATCAATCCAAACGGAATCTTGTTTGGAGCAGGCGCTCAAGTCAATGTCGGTGGATTACTGGCTTCAACGCTAAACATCAAAGATCAAGATTTCTTAAATGGCAAGTATGCCTTTACCCAAGATGTGAATCATGCCCTTTCTTCGATTGTGAACCAAGGAAACATTCAAGCCCTAGACCATGGGTATGTGGTATTGCTCGCACCGCTAGTGGATAACGAAGGAAGCATTGTGGCAAATCTAGGTCAAGTGAAATTGGCTGGAGCCACCCAAGCGGTGTTAAACTTCGACAATCAAGGATATGTGAATTATGTGATCAATGGAAACTCCACGCCACAGAGTGTGGTGATGAATTCTTCGAGTTTGACTCCGTTGTTAAAACAAGTGGTGAACAGCAAAGCGATCGTGGAAGCCGGGGATGTCACGAGCAATCCAGATGGCACCGTCACCTTAACCGGGAGTGAAGGGATCGTGGTAAACGGGGGAACGATTCAAGCCAATGGAGCTACGAACCAGAAAGCAGGTTCAATCACCCTTGATTCCACGCAAGCGACGGTTCTTGCACCCAACAGCGTCATCCAAGCAAATGGACAAGGAACCAACTCAAATGGTGGAGACATCCACATCTTTTCCCAAGGGAACACCCTTTTTGCTGGAACGATTGAAGCCAAGGGTGGCGACACCGGCAATGGCGGATTCGTTGAAACAAGCGCCGAACAGAACCTGTACACCTTTGGCAATGTGAACACCAGTGCGCCAAGCGGCTTGATTGGGACTTGGCTCCTCGATCCGATCGATGTCACGATCACCGATGCGGCCGCGAATTCTGGTACACGAGATGCGACACTTCCCACGATCGTCGCGGGACAAACAGGAACGATTTCAACCGGAAGCTTGATGGCCCAACTTAGCAACATTGCAATTACCGCCACGAATGACATCGTCTTTAACAATTTTGCGGCAGCTCCGGCCAATGGAAACCTTGTCTTACAGCCGAACGTGAGCCTGTCGATGACGAGCACCAACGGGAACATTACGTTTAATAACACCGCCAACACGATTACCGCCAGCGGAACCGGAAGCATCAGTCTCTCCGCTGGAACCGTGAATGGAAGCGGCGGAAGTGCCACCATTGGAAACCTAACGACCGCTTCGGGAAACATCAACATCAACTCCGATGGCAACTTAACTTTTGGTAACTTGACCTCGACAACTGGAACCATCAACCTCACCGCGGCCTACGGTACGATTAATCCGGTGGGTGTGGGTAAGGTGATTACGGCTCCTACCGTGACCCTGACGTCTCTTGGTGAATCTGGATCGGGCGGAATCGGTACCGCGATCACCGTGGCGACGCAGACAAGCAATTTGACAGCAACCACAACCGATATTAATGATTCCATTTTTATCCAGAATACGGGAACACTTAACTCGCTGAACGTGACAACCAATCTCTACAGCGCTGGCGCAGTCAACATTACCACAACCACCGGTGATTCACTCACCTTTAACACAGCGCAACAACTGGCCATGACGATGCCGAACACCGACGTGACTGCCACCAGCTTGATGGGCGGAGGGGTTACGACAGGGTTTTTAAGTGATGGGACAACACTGGCTGCAAAATCGCTTAACTTGACTGCTTCACAAATCGGCGGACCATCACTTTTGACGAACACCAGCCAGTTAACGCTAACGTGTATGAGTGGTGGAACCCTATGTAATGTCACCAACAGTGGACCACTCACCAGTTTGATTTTTACATTTACGGATCCCAACAATTCCGGAGGAACTATCGCTTGGAATGGGGGAGCCAATTCAGTTTTCTACAACGGAAATGGTCAAAGTGCAACTCTGAGTGGAAATGCTTTGGGGCCTGCCATGACTCTTAACTTTGCTATGAATGGAATAACTAATACCACCGCAGGCCTCCTAACGCTAAGCCAATTGAGAGTTTCCTCCATGACGCTCAATACGAGCGCATACTCGACGATTATTTCATCGAATGATGGTACTACAGATTTGACCGCCACAACCGCTATCTTAAATGGATCCGGGGCAATCGGTCAATCAGGAATTCCGTTAGTCACCAATTTATCTGGGACACTGAATGCTACAGCCGTCAATGGCATCATTAATTTATCCAATACGGGAGTTGGAGCAGGAGCTTTAAACGTGGGAAACGTGACAGCCATCGGTCCGGTCAATAGCGTGGCGTTGGCTGCGACGGGGAACATCACGAATGCTGGCGGAACGATTGCAGGTGGGAGTGTGGCACTCACCTCAGGGGGAAATGTGGGAATCGGAACCACGGGTTCAAAGATCAATGTGAACACAACCGGAGCAATTTCAGCCACCACCACAACAGCAAATGCCTCCATCGATGTGCAGGATGTCAATACGAATCTTCCTTCCTCAATTTCAATGACGATGAATGGCTCACCGAGTGTCGGGAATGGGAATGCTGATGTTTACGTGGACAATGGGACCACCAACTTTGCGCAATTTTCCACGGGTGGGGTTCTTTCGACGAATGGAATTGCCGGAACCGGGTTAACCTTTTCGAACACCGGGGGAGCTGTAGCAGTCGGGACCGTGAATCTTGGTGCTGCCGCCGCCTCAATTTCCGCCACCGGAAACATCACGGATAGCGCCTCTGCGGTGACCGCGGGGAGTGTGACCTTATCGTCTGGAGGAGCGGCTGGGATAGGGACGTCCGCTTCAAAGATTAACGTCAACACAACCGGAGCCATCTCAGCCACAACGACGACTGCAAACGCTTCCATTGATGTGCAAGATACGAATGCGGGTTTGCCTTCTTCGATTTCGATGACCACAAACGGTTCACCCAGTGTTGGAAACGGCAATGCCGACGTCTTTCTCAATAATGGTGTCATCAACTTTGCTCAGTTCACGACTGCCGG
>JABDET010000060.1:0-1704 GCA_013286945.1 Candidatus Melainabacteria bacterium | reverse complement strand
ATGACCACAAACGGTTCACCCAGTGTTGGAAACGGCAATGCCGACGTCTTTCTCAATAATGGTGTCATCAACTTTGCTCAGTTCACGACTGCCGGGGTTCTTTCGAGCAATGGAACCACCGGCGTTGGTGTAACGTTTTCAAACACAGGCGGCAATGTAGCGGTCGGATCGTTAAACCTTGGCGCAGCGGCTGCTTCCGTTACGGCATCTGGAAACATCACAAACAGCGCCTCGGCTCTCACAGCAGGAAGCGTCACCTTATCCTCGGGTGGAGGCGCTGGAATCGGAACATCGGCAAGCCCAATCAATGTCAACACGACGGGCGCAATTTCAGCCACCACAACAGCGGTAAATGCTTCCATCCATATCCAGGACACCAGCGCCGCACTTCCTTCTTCGATTTCAATGACCACAAACGGTTCACCCAGTGTTGGAAACGGCAATGCCGACGTCTTTCTCAATAATGGTGTCATCAACTTTGCTCAGTTCACGACTGCCGGGGTTCTTTCGAGCAATGGAACCACCGGCGTTGGTGTAACGTTTTCAAACACAGGCGGCAATGTAGCGGTCGGATCGTTAAACCTTGGCGCAGCGGCTGCTTCCGTTACGGCATCTGGAAACATCACAAACAGCGCCTCGGCTCTCACAGCAGGAAGCGTCACCTTATCCTCGGGTGGAGGCGCTGGAATCGGAACAACCGCCAGCCCAATCAATGTCAACACGACTGGCGCAATTTCCGCAACAACGACCCACACGAGTGCCTCCATTCATATTCAGGATACCAACGCTGCTCTTCCATCTTCGATTTCCATGACGATGAAAGGCTCACCGAGTGTCGGAAATGGCAATGCCGATATCTTTCTTAATAATGGTGTCATCAACTTTGCTCAATTCACAACCGCTGGGGTTTTATCGTCGAACGGTTTGTCCGGATGGACTGCTCCCAACAGTCTAACTTTTTCGGACAACGGAGGAGCGGTCGCGGTGGGAACGATGAATCTTGGTTCAGCGGCAGCTTCCATCAGCGCCTCAGGGAATATGACCAGTAGCGCTTCCGCCTTAACGGCAGGGAACATCACCCTTTCCGGTGCCGAAATTGGAACCGCTGGGGCGCACCTTTCGGTGGCTTCCACAGGAACTTTGTCCGCCACAGCGACCGGAGCAAGCGGAATTCACGTGGATGATACCGGTGGTTCTTCTTTCTCATCGATTACCGCCTCAACGGCCAATGGTCAAGTCGGCATCACGTTCGGAGCTGGGGGAGCAAGCAATGTGACGTTCAGTGCAGGACATGTTCTGAGCACCACGGGCGCTTCCGGGATTCCGCTCACTTTCTCCAACACCAATGGTAACGTCGGAATTGGGACCATCAATCTTGGTGCAGCTGCAGCTTCGATCACAGCCAACAATGGAGACATTACAAGCAGTGCTTCTGCCTTGACTGCCGGAAGCGTAACATTCGTGCAATCAGGAGGCACGAACGGGATTGGGTTATTGGCAAGTCCGGTGAATGTGAACACAACCGGGGCGATTTCGGCTACGACCTCCGGAGATTACACCGCTGAAATCGTGATAAAAGATACCAATGCGGCCAGCCCCTCTTCGATTTCGATGACGATGGATTCTACTCCAAACAACTATTCCAGCTTTGTTTACATCAACAATGGCACCACAAACTACTTGCAGTTCGATCAGAACAATGTG
>JABDET010000059.1 GCA_013286945.1 Candidatus Melainabacteria bacterium | reverse complement strand
GGAAGGAAGATTGGCGCACTCTTTTTCTCCACCGTCGTCCAATCTTTTGGTGAAAATGTACCATTTTATGAAATTGGTTAGAGTACTCGACGAACGAATGGTCACCCTTCAGCGGCAAGGAAGAATTGGGTTCTACGGTGCGGCCACCGGAGAAGAGGGGGCGATTATTGGTTCGGCCGCTGCACTTCTTGCCGACGATTGGGTTTTCCCAGCTCTGCGCCAGGGGGGAGTGCTTCTCTATCGAGGGCTTCCACTCATTGACTATCTTTCTCAAGTGTTCGCCAACGTCTTGGACATTCACAAGGGGCATCAGATGCCATGTCATTTCAGCCATCGCAAGTTTCACCACGTCGCTTGGTCTTCCTGTATCGCGACTCAGCTCCCCCAAGCCGTTGGAGCGGCTTACGCGGCTCGCTATAAAAAAGAAAAAAATGTGGTGGTCGGTTATCTTGGAGAAGGAGCGACAAGCGAAGGGGACTTCCACGTTGCCCTCAATTTTGCGGGTGTTTTTAACGCGCCGGTGGTTTTCTTTTGTCAGAACAATCAATGGGCTATCTCGGTGCCAAGAGAACAACAAACCGCATCGACAAGCATCGCGATCAAAGGAAGTGCCTATGGAATTCCTGGGGTTCTGGTGGATGGGAATGATGTTCTTGCCTGCTACGATGCCATGGGAAAGGCAATGAAACAAGCACGAGAGGGGAGAGGTCCAACCCTCATTGAAGCGGTGACCTACCGAATGGGACCTCATTCGACTTCGGATGATCCAAAGCTTTACCGTGATGAACGTGTGGTGGCAACTTGGAAAAAGCGAGATCCGATTTTGAGACTCCGATTGTATTTAGAGCACGAGAAAATCTGGAATGAAGAAAAAGAGAAAGCCTTAGTGTCACGACTTGACAATGAAATTTCGGATGCCATTTCCAAAGCGGAATCACTTCCACCTCCTCCGAACCACACACTTTTTGAAGACACGTACAAAGAGCAACCATGGCACTTGAAAGAGCAAGCGGCTGGGCTCAGCGATGAAGTCCGTTCTACGAAAGGGTAAACCTCAAGGCTATGGAATCCAACAGCGTTATGAACGAACTGAAAAAGGATGCGGTGGTGATTGGCGCAGGCCCTGGCGGATATGTGGCTGCCATTCGCTTGGGTCAATTAGGCAAAAAGGTGTTGTTGGTGGATGAAGATCGCGTGGGTGGAACCTGCTTAAACTACGGCTGCATTCCATCAAAAGCGGTGATCTATTTTGCTAATCTTTTTGGAAAAATAAAAAAAGCGGAAACGTTTGGTCTCAAAGCATCAGGGTTATCTGTCGATCTTAAGAAATTTCAAGTTTGGAAAAACGATGTGGTTAAGCGATTAACCAATGGCGTTTCGACCCTTTGCAAAGGGGTCGAAGTCGAAATCGTGAGTGGAAGAGCAAAATTCAAATCGCCTCATGATATCGAGATTAAGCAAGAAGGAAAAACAGTTCTTGCTTCCGCCCCTTACACGGTGATTGCTACGGGAGCTTCGTCCTTTGCTTTGCCAGGATTTCCTTTAGAAAATCCATGGATCATCACCTCAAAGCAAGCATTGGATTTAGACTTTATCCCGAGGAGACTCCTCGTAATTGGGGGAGGAATTATTGGTTTGGAACTCGGGAGCGCTTTTCAAAGGTTAGGGAGCCATTTGATTGTGGTGGAACTTTTGGATCGGCTTTTGGCCGGCGTGGATCCGGAACTCGTTCGGTATGTGGAACGACCGCTGAAAAAGCGTGGCGCTGAGATTTATCTCAAAAGTAAAGCCGTCTCTTATAAGAAGAAAAGCGAAGAGCTTGAGGTGAGTTTGGAAACTCCGGAAGGAACAAAAACGGTGGTGGTAGACACCATTCTTGTGGCGGTCGGGGTTGAACCGAACACGCGGGGATTAGGTCTAGAAGCCATGGGCGTTAAGACGAATCCTAAAGGTTTCATCACGGTAGACACGCAAGCACGGACGAGCGTCTCCAATGTCTTTGCGATTGGTGATGTCAATGGCCCCCCTTACCTTGCGCATAAAGCGTTTAAGGAAGGTGAAGTGGTGGCTGAAGTGATTGCGGGCCTAGAGCGTTCTCTTGATTATTATGCCATGCCTTCCGCTGTCTTTACCGACCCCGAGATTGCCACCGTGGGACTTACCGAAGAAGAGGCCAAAGGGAAAGGACATGAAATCATTGTGGGACGTTTCCCCATGGGGGCTTCAGCGCGTGGTCTCACCATGGGGGAGAGTGAAGGGCTTATGAAAACCATTGTTGACCAAAAGTCGCATCAGGTCTTGGGTTTGCATCTAGTTGGCCCAGAAGTGAGTGAGTTGATCAGTGAAGGGGCGTTGGCTATCGAAATGGGGGCCATGGCCGAAGACATTGCGGGAACGATTCATCCTCACCCAACCTTGTCTGAGGGGATCATGGAGAGCTTCAAGCAAACCCTTGGGGAAGCCATCCACATCGCCAATCTGCCGAACCTTCGTCCTGAGCCAGCACTCAAGCATGCCCACTAGTCAGACCAAGTGATGACAGCCATTCAATTCCAATGCTAAAAATTCTCACGATTTTCGGAACGCGTCCTGAAGCAATCAAGTTGGCTCCTGTGGTCAAGCTTCTTGATAAAACTCCAGGCGTTCGTTCACGCGTGGTTGTGACCGCACAACATCGCCAGATGCTCGATCAAGTTTTGTCTCTTTTTGCCATCAAGCCTCACGCCGATCTCGACATCATGCTTCACGATCAAACCCTTTTTGAAATCACCACCCGATCGCTCTTGGGGCTGGAGCACCTCCTCGTTCGCGAGAAACCCGATTTGGTTTTGGTTCAAGGAGATACCACCACCACATTTGCCGCTTCACTTGCTGCTTTTTATCACAAATTCGCCATTGGTCATGTTGAGGCTGGTCTACGGACTCTTGACAAATACAACCCGTTTCCAGAAGAGATGAACCGGCGCATTACTACCGTGTTGGCCGATCTTCATTTTGCACCAACCCGATTGGCAGAAAAAAATCTCTTGCGATCCGGTATCTCGAAGAAGCAGATTTTTCTCACGGGAAATACGGTGACCGATGCGCTTAAAGAAATTTTGAAGAAGGGGACATCGCACGCGCATCCCATTTTGAAATCTTTCAAAGGAAGAGAAAAGATTTTGCTGGTCGAAGCACACCGCCGAGAAAATTTAGGGAAACCGATGGAAAACATCTGTACCGCTTTGTCGCGACTTGTTCAAGATTTCCCGAATCTTTCGGTGATTTTTTCCGTTCACAAGAATCCGAGGGTGCGAGAAACAGTTTATAAAGTCTTAAAAGGACAAGAGAGAATTCATTTGGTTGAACCGATGGATTACCCCACCTTGGTGAATTTGCAGAAACGGGCTTATTTAATTCTCACCGATTCCGGTGGAATCCAGGAAGAGGCTCCATCGCTTGGAAAGCCGGTTCTCGTTCTGAGAAAGACGACTGAAAGGCCCGAAGGGGTGAAGGCCGGTGTAGCCAAACTTGTCGGGACTGAGCCAGGGAAAATTTATCATGAAGCGATGACGCTGATCACGAGCAAAGAGCAATACGAAAAGATGAGCAAAAAAGCAAATCCTTATGGGGATGGGAGAGCGGCTGAACGTATCGTAGAAGCGATCTTGTATTACTTTGGGAAGCGGAAAAAGCCACCTTCGCCGTTTTCTGGGTAGAGCCGTGGTTAAGGTCTTCGAAGCTTAGACGGAACCATCGTAAGTGTCAGTTTGGTCGATAGGCGGACTGCTGTCCGTAGTGTCGGCGGCACTAGTGTCCTGGCTGCTATCATCATAGGACTGACTATCGTCGATCACCGAACTAGAGGACACAGCGCTTATTGCCATGCTGTCATCATCCATTGTTAGTCCTCCTAATACAAATATCTAGACCTACACTCATCTTAACAAAGCGCTGTTGCCATTTCTTAAAGGAAGTATGAACAATTTGTGAACACTTTCGAAGAAGGATTTATCACTACACAGTTCAATACTATGTAATCGTTTGGCTACGATTGAAAGCTGACCACGCACAATGAGCTTATGGGATGATGAAGAAAAACGAAAAGAATTGGAATCGCGAATTGACGATTTTAAAGGGTCGGAGCGCAAATCAAGTGAATTCACCGCCTGGACTGGACTTTCTCTTCTCGGTTCACTCGGACTTCTTATCGCTGTAAGCATTGTTGCAGGAATCGCACTTGGCGCTTATTTGGATCGACGATTCCACACAGTGCCGTGGCTTACCCTGGTTGGCTTGTTCGCCGGACTTGGTGCGGCAGCCAAAGGGGGCTATGAGCTCGTGAAATCAACATTGAAAGGAAAGGGACTGTCGTGATCGCCCCAGCCATTTTGGTTGGCATTCTGTTGAGTTGGCTTCAGCTTGAAAGCTTGAAGCGAAACACACGCCGCATGCTTGAGACCGCAGGTTCACGCGGGTCGCAGTGGGCCTCAGTGTTTTTCTTCCGTTGGGGAGCACTTGCTCTCTTGTTTTGGGTTTTTCTCCATTTGTTTGTAAAAGCCATCATCCCGTTTGTCACAAGCTTTGTTCTTTCTGGGTTTATTCTTCGGCATTGGTATCGGAGAAACGTCTATGCCTAACATGGAAAGACTATCCGAAGAAATTCGCCATGCTGTGCAATTCGAAACGCGTTATCCGTTCGGTCATGAACCGCTGACTGCCACTCAAGGTGTCTGGAATTCTTGGGGGGTTCATCTGGATACGTTGGTGTGGACTTGGATTGCGATGGCCATGATGATTGTCTTAGCCCTTTATGTAAGGAAACGAATCATCATGCTCCCGGCGGCACGGAGCCCCCAGAACTTGCTCGAAATGGTTTGGGATTTCTTTGACGGAATCGCGCAAGACCTGGTTGGACACGAGGCAAAGCGATACATGCCCATGGTGGTCTCCATTTTCTTTTTTGTCCTCTTTGGAAATCTGTTTGGACTTATTCCCATTTTTATTCCTTACACTCGGGATGTGAACACAACCGTAGGCCTTGCCCTCTTTAGTTTCCTAGCATTCACCTACTACGGGATGGCCAAGAAAGGATTTTTGGGGTGGGTAACTCACTTTATGCAGCCTGTTCCACAACTGGCGCACACGCTTGAAGGGGGATTGAAATATGTCATGATCCCCATTTTGTTTGTCTTATTTGTGGTCTTAAATATCATTGAAGAGCTCGCTAGAATTGTTTCGTTGTCGATGCGACTTTTTGGAAACATCATGGGAAAACATATTGTGATGACGATTCTTCTTGGCCTTACCTGGTTCTTAAGCTTTATTTTTGAGCCACTCCCCATTTTTGTGTGGCTCATTGGGCTGATTGCTTCGATGGTTCAAGCCATGATCTTCGCTCTTCTGACGCTTGCTTATGTTGCTGGAGCGGTGGGAGAGCATCATTGAGATTTTAGATTTTAAATTTCAGCCTGACTGTATGCCAACGGGGCTGTTAATAAAAAATAATAGGAGGTAATGCAATGGATCCAAAATTAATGGTTTATCTCGGTGCAGCACTCTGTATGGGAATCGGTGCCATTGGCCCTGGCCTTGGATTAGGAAATGCGGTAGGAAAGGCACTGGAGTCGATTGGACGAAATCCGGAGTCTTCCAAGGCGATGGGTGGAACCTTTTTCGTAGGCTTAGCTTTCGTGGAAGCCATCGGCATTTATGCTTTGGTGGTTTCCTTGGTTCTTATCTTCTTAAAGGGGTAATCATTCATGCTTGAATTAGGTCCAACACTTTTTCTCCAGATTGCTAATTTCGCTATCCTCATGTTCTTGCTGTCCAAGATCATCTGGAAGCCTTTGATGCAGGCCCTTGATGGGCGACAAAAGCACATCGCCACGCAAATCAAAGAGGCCGAGGCGATCAATGAAGAAGCTAAAACTGTAAAAGCCCGCTACGAGGCACAGATGGCAGAGGCAAGAACCGAAGCACAGCAAATGGTTCGCGAAGCCACGACGTATGCGGAACAATTGCGGGAGAAGCTTGTCACAGAAGCCAAGGAAGAAGCCAATCGCATTGTGCGGCAAGCCGAGCGCGATGCGACATTGGAGCACGAAAAAGCCATGGCTGAAGTGAAGCGCCACTTGGCGGATCTTACCGTGACAGCCGCGGCTAAAGTGCTTCAGGACACGTTGGATCAGCCGACTCAAGAAAAACTCATGGCTGACTTCGTGCGAAAAGTTGGAGAAAAGTATGTTAATTGAGTCGATTGCTCGCCGTTATGCCAAGGCCTTGTTTGATGCGGCTTTGGCTCAAAGAAGTTTGGACACGGTTAAGCATGAGATCAATGAGTTTGTGAAAACCTTATCCAAAGATGAACAACTGGGAGCGCTCTGGTATTCCACACGCATTCCCGGCGAAGAAAAGAAGGCGCTCCTTCGGAAATTCTTTCCAGGGCTTTCCACATTGGTATTTTACTTTCTCTTTGTCCTTGTTGACAAGCATCGTGAAAAAATCATCGAGAAGAGCGTGGTGGAATACGAGAGATTCTTGCTTGAATTCTACAACCAAGTATTTGTGGATGTAGAGAGCGCCTCTCCGGTTCCGGAATCAATCCAAACTGACCTGAAGGAACGGTTATCACAAAAACTTGGAAAACGAGTGGAGCTTAACCTTCAACAAGATCCGTTACTCTTGGGTGGCATGGTCATCCGAATTGGCGACCATATTCTCGATGGAAGCTTGCGAACAAAGCTGCAGGGACTCAGAGAAGAACTTTTGAAGAACTAAGTTGAGGAAATCGACCTTACGACAAAGTTTCAAGTTGAATCAGGTTCGTGAAAACTTTGACGCTCCTACGTACAAGGAGGTCCGATCAAAAGATTTCCGAAATCCCGTGAGGACACGATGTCCGAACGGGATCGATAGAATGGAGACTCGCCACTGGAGCAAGGATCCAGCCTTCTGGATCGTCCTTTTTAGCTTTGGTCTTTTCTTAGCTATCGCTGCTGCAATTTTTAGCACCGGCAAAAGCATGCCACGAATAAAGCGCGGCATGCTTTTGCTTCATGAGGGGGACTCAGATTTCTCACAAGTCTCTCGTGATTCGCGTACCCTCGACAGTCAGGCTCACCACGTGATCATTGATGCTCGAAGCATCAAGCCATGGGTTCATTACAGTTTGGCAGAAGGCAAGATTGTTCATCCACAATACGTCTCATCCCTTGACTGGGATCTCGCGTTTCGGCGTTATCACATCATTGCAAACGGCGGGGCAATCAACTTGGCGGCCAAAGGGGGAATCCGAGACTTGGGGCCGGTGAAATGGGGTGCGGTTCACGCGGTGCCGTCTTCAGGGTATCTTTTTGACACTCGGACCCCAAGTGGAACCGAGGTGGAGAATCTTGCCATTCGGCACTGGTACAATTACGACTACACTACGCACATCCTAACCCCGATGAATCATGTATACGTCATTCAGTCGCCCAAACAAGATCACTATTACCTGATGCGTATCTTGAATTACTATTGCCCAAAGGGCGAGTCAGGCTGCCTTTCGTTTGAGTACAAGCAGTTTATCGGGGACACACCCCGAATTAAGAAAGCCCTTTAGGCATAAGCTTATCGTAAGAACGTTCTCTGAAATGAGACTTTCAGTAGAAAAATAGGCTTATTCTTGGCTGAAATAAAACCGGGGTGTGTCCCTGATTTTGCTGAAAGATAACAATCTGTTAACAACTGTGGCTTGTGCTTATCGATAATCTTTGATAATATTCTGGGAAAGGAGTATTGGTATGATAACCCAAGCAAGTACAGGATCCACCCACTCAAACGTAAAAGAAATCGCAGTTTTGCCAAAGTTTACCACAGAGGCACTTCAAGCTCTTGTTCACAAGGAGATCATGGCGATTCGCGTTCCAGATTTTTACGATCCAGACTGTGGCCAGAATCTTGGAGACTGCATTCTAGAATATACAGGAAAGAGAATTCTCCATGAGAGCGGACAATCAATGATTCCACGGGTTAGCTCCCGCGATCCGATGTTTCAAGGGGAAAAACGCCCAATGTGCATCAAGCAAGACACAGATTTCCTGGTAAGGCAAGCTACGGGAAAACATTACCCAGTGAGTGAAATTCTTCAGGCTTTAAATGAGGCTTGGCCCAAACGAGCCATCGTTAGCACCGAGCACCCCCAATACGTAGGGAAAGGCGTTTTGCACGGCCCTGAGACTAACACTTATCCACATTGTGATTATGTACAAAGAGGTGACACAGGGAATTTTGCTGCCAATATTTATTTGATTCTTCCGCCCGAAGGTGGAGAGCTCCAAATGATGAGAAACGAAATCTTCCACCAGTGGCAGCAGCAAAACGTTATCATTTCTACAGGGTCCGGGACGAAGGTCTCTCAGCTTCAAGACCATCCCGATTGGCAAGCACTTTCTCCCGGTTCATCCTGTCTTATCAGGCCTGAAGCCATGGAATTGGTTCTTGCTGATGTCACGCAACCTCATGCGGTGAGGCCATCGAAAGATGGTTGTCGTGTCAACTTTAACGTGTTCATCAAACAGAAACGACAGGATAGCCCCTTCATCATTTACCAGTAAAAAGTGGCAGGGCATGTGGCGTGAAGGAGATTCCTGAAACTGACACGAATACGCACAACCAGTCTTTTTCAAGCTCGTGTGCCGAGTGAAGAGACCCGAAGAAGAAGCTGTTTGCTTCTCACCCTGTACCCCTCAGGTTGCAGTGGTTAAGAGAAAAAGCAAAAGGGACGGCTTCGTCCCTTTTAGTATTTCTAAAGCAAGAGAAAGTCAAGAGGTGAAAAACGAGTAAAGATTACCATATCAACGAAAAGATTCGCTCGAGAGAAGTGCGTGTTATCGATGCGGATGGCAAGCAATTAGGCATATTGTCAACTGTAGACGCTGTCAAGCGAGCGATGGAGCAAGACCTCGATTTAGTGGAAGTCTCACCCGGAGGTGTGCCTCCGGTCTGTAAGATTATGGATTTTGGAAAGTTTAAATATTCGCAAAGCAAGAAAGATCGTGAGGTCCATAAGAAGAGAAAGAGTCAACAACTAAAAGAGGTTAAGCTTAGGCCGAAAATTGATCCCCATGACTTTGATACCAAAAGTAAGTTGGTTGCCCGCCTCATTCAGGAGGGGGACAAGGTCAAGGTCACGATCATGTTTCGAGGGCGAGAAATCGTTTATTCCGAGCACGGCCAGCAAATCTTGAGCAAGATTGCTCAAGATGTAGCGAGTGTGGCGATGATTGAGCGTCCTCCCAGATTGGAAGGAAAATCGATGATCATGATCCTGGCTCCTAAAGGAGGGTAATTAAGATGCCCAAAATGAAAACAAAACGGTCAGCCGCCAAGCGATTTCGAGTTACGGGCGGAGGCAAATTAATTCGCGAAAAGCAATTTAGCGGTTGTCATCATATCTTGGAAAAAAAGTCTTCTAAACGAAAAAGGGGCTTCCGGAAAAAAACGCTCGTGAGCGCAAGTGATCGAAAACGACTTGCAAAATATATGCCCTATTTAGGGACGGCGGTGTGAAGAATCATGGCTAGAGTAAAACGTGGTATTATCAAGCTTAAGAAACGCCGAAAACTCAAAAACCTAACCAAAGGATATCGAGGATCCCGAAGCCGCCGGATCAAGACGGCTCAGGAAGCTTTACTTCATTCGCTGCAGTATGCGTTTACCCATCGTCGAAAGAAAAAGCGGGATGCACGTTCGCTTTGGATTGTGCGCATCAATGCGGCATGTCGGATCCTTGGGGTTTCATACAATCAGTTCATTTGGGGTCTGAAGCAACAAGGCATTATTGTGAATCGAAAAATCTTGGCCGAGATGGCTTCTGGAGATCAAGGGACTTTTCAGGAACTCGTTGAACTCAGCAAAACCCAACGTGATCACAAGTCGGTCAAACCCGCTCATTCAAAAGTACCGGAAGCTTAAAGCCAAACTCCCAACAGGCGATCGCAAGGTCGTTCTTGAGGGAACGCGACTGGTGCTTGAAGGATTGAAATCAGGGGCTTCATTCGAAGCCCTTTTTTATACACAGCGTTTTGTTCATTCCGATCGGGCTAAGGCCCTTCCCGAGAATCTCTTTGCCCGCATTCCCAATGGGGAAGCCGTAAGCGAAGAGGTGATGAAAAGCTTGAGCCTGGAAGAAACACCGCCAGGGCTCTGGGCACTGGTTAAAGTTCCGTTAAGAGACCTGGGTGCCTTGCAGAATCCAGTGGTTGTTCTTTGCAACGTTCGAGATCCGGGAAATGCGGGCAGTGTTATACGGACAGCCGAAGCTACCGGATTTTCCGTATGGTTTTCCGAAGAAAGCGTTCATCCCCTTCACCCGAAGGTGGTCAAGGGGAGCATGGGATCCATCTTCCGGATTCCTGTTGAGCAAGGGCCCTTAATCCCGTTCCTTTCAAGGTTAAAGAAGAAATCATGGCTCCTTGTGGGGACCCAGGCATCGGGGGGAAACCCTTATGACATGTGGAAATGGAAGCTTCCGTTTGCGATTCTTCTCGGAGGGGAAGCAAACGGGCTACCTCCGAAAGTCGAACCGCTTCTTGATCTCTCGGTAAGCATTCCTCTCGAGGGGGAGGTAGAATCGCTTAATTTGGGCTCTGCGGCCGCTGTTTTGCTTTTTCAGGCAAGTCGCGGGGGGAAGGGGATGGGGGAGCCAGGTGGAAGGAATTAAGCAAGGCGTGAAAGGCTTTCCAACTTTCCTGAGTAGGGAAGTGTCTAATAGAGTGACGCCTAACCTTAGCCAGGGGAAGATCCAAAAGGGACAGGTGATAGGAATGAAAAAACGACTCGTATCGCTCCTCACATTTCTTATGCTTTCAAGCACATTGCTTTCCATGGCAGAACCAGATCTGGCAATTTACATTCACGGGGAACGTTTCTATGGTGATTATTTGTTACGCGGGCGTGATGTGTACGTTGAATCGGCAGCTCTCCACGAGGCCTTGGGCTTTCCTGA
>JABDET010000058.1 GCA_013286945.1 Candidatus Melainabacteria bacterium | reverse complement strand
GGTTTCCCTGCTGTTCCCTTGTCTTTCATGACTCCCTCCTAACCAATAATTCTTTCCTTACTGATCTCGTATTTTCAAGGAATGGCGCCAATTACCTCCAGAAACTACTGAGGAAAAAAGGGATTCTTTTTTGTGACGAGAAACGGGGGACGCTGTGAAATCACCCAAAATTCTTTTAACCGGCGCCGGGGGGTACGTGGGAAGCCATGTCCTGCAGCTTTTTCTTGAACAAGACATGCCCTGCGTCGTTCTGGACGATTTATCAAAAGGGCATCGACAGGCCCTTCCTTCCACAATCCCCTTTTTTGAAGCCAACATCGACAATGAAAAAGTGCTGGATGAACTTTTCGAGTCCTTCACGATTTCAGGAGTCTTACATTTTGCCGGTTTCATTGAGGTTGGAGAATCGGTGAACGACCCGTTAAAGTACTATAACAATAATGTGGTGTCTGCCATTCCTCTCCTGGAAAAATGCCGAACATTTCAGGTTCCCTGGATCGTGTTTTCTTCGTCAGCTGCCGTTTACGGAGAACCGAAAACCGCCCCCATTCGTGAAGACGCTCCTCACTCCCCCACCAATCCTTACGGGATGACCAAATGGATCTTCGAAGAAATGCTTCGAACTTATGAGACACTTCATGGGGTTCGTTCCATTTCACTTCGTTATTTCAACGCCGCAGGTGCTTATCCCAAATAAGTATCCTGCATCGTTTGCTACATAGATGGTGTCGCCAGTGCTTCCAAGAATTGCTCTCTCTGGTTTATCCAAAGGGACTTCAATCTTTTTGTTCCACGAGAGTGGTTCGTAGAGAAGAATTTCGTTTCCTCCATGAGCAGAGACAACGAGCCCCTTATCGGAGAGGAATAATGCATAGGGTCCAGGGGGAGACAAAGTAAGACTTGTGGCACGGGTTCGAGTTGCACTGTCATAAACGTCGACTTCTTGCAGGTCATCAAAAGCAAAACACAAACGAGTTCCATCCGTATTTCCTACCATGTGGCTCGGCTTTGAGTCGAACGTGATGGTTTGTGTGACCAGATAAGTCGACGCATTGATTACACTCATTGATTTTTGCGAGGGGTTCAAAACGTAGAGTTCGTTTTGCGCAGAATTATAAACGACATCCCCTGGTTCTCTCCCAACCGGGGTAACCGTTATCGTGGTGCCAGTGGAAGTCGAGTTTGCAGAAACCAGGTTGTCGCGATCAAGCGAAACGTAAAAAAACCCTGGTTGGCCCAAAGCCATTCCCCCAATGGCTTGGTTCATGGAAAATCGATTAAGCAACTGGTCGTTTTGGGTATTAAAACTGAGGATGTATCCGTCGCGTGAAGCCACCCAGAGGCTTTGATTGTCAAGCGAAACAAAAGCAGATAGGGCTTTTGTGAGTTCTGGGATTCGGTGAAGAAGCCTAAAGTCCATCGGGTCCACAGCTGAGATGCCCTGACTTGTGACCACATAGAGGGTTGGTCCATTTTTCTGAAAATCGGTGGGGCTCTTGGAATGGTAAACGGTTAGATAAATGGCTCCAGATATGAGCGCTAACAAGAAAAAGTAGTAAGGTCGATGGATGGCTTCCACCGTAAAAGTGACCACGGCAGCAATGCTTTTCAAAATGGCTTCTCTCATCCGAATGTGCAGAGGGGGAACATAACGTTTGGGGCCGGGTACTCGTAACTCTTCTGGCGGGTGAAGTATTTCATTGAATTTTCTTTGGAGTTCAATGACATTCTTGGGTCTTTTTTTCGGATCGGGGTCGATGCATGGCATAATGGCTTGGCTTGTTTTTTCGGAAACCGATGGGTTGATCGAATGGATTGATTGGAGTGGCTCCGGGTTGTTGCGTGTGAGTAAGAAGTATAAGGTGGCGCCAAAGCTATAGATGTCGGCTTCCATAGAGGGAACCCCGGTTTCTCGAAATTCGGGAGCAAGAAAGGTGTGCGGGATTTCCTTTGGAGGTGTGAAAATAAGATGGAGTCCATAGCCGCCGAGTTTTACGTGTCCGTCACGATCCGCGATGATGGTTCGAGGGCTTAAATCCTTTTTATAAAAAGGTTGAGGTAGGGTATGGAGGTACTCTAAGGGATCGCACACCTGGATTGCCCATTCAAGGACTTGATTTTCAGGTAGCGGATTTGGGGTTAAGTTGGCTAAGGCCTCGAGGGAGAATCCATCCACGTATTCGGTGATGAGGTAAGTCCGATTTCCCTCCACGAAAGAATCGAAAACCTGCACCAGGCTCGGATGCGTAAAAGTTCGCACTTGGTCCACCGTGGCTTGGAAAGCCTCTTCAGCTTTCATCCGTTCTTCTTCTGACACGGGGAGTGGCAGGTATTCCCTTGCCACAAGCGTACGCTCGGTTACCTTGATATCCACAACCAAGTAAACAGCACCCAATAAACCCTCTGAAATGACGTTGCGAATTTTAAATCGACTGTTGAGAACTGTTCCTGGCGCTAAAACTTGTGTCATGTGAATTGAAACGTTAGAGGGGATTTTTCGCCGTTATCGTCGTCTTCAAATCGCATCTTTGGCATAGGGGATTTAGCTCACTGTTTCGGAAAAAAAGAGGCAAAGTCCTCTCCAAATGAGGCGGAAAATTAACAATTTGGCAATACTTTTCGGAAAGAATCCAAGGTTCTGGACGAGAATTACAGAGGGCTAATTCTGCAATTGCACATTCTGCGTGCCACTCCATGGAGGAAAATTCGTGAAAGATTTAACGCTGCGTCGAGCCCTGCAGATTGCCACGAATACTTCGGAGTTTCTGAGGAAACAATTGGGAGCTCGACAAGGGGGGCCCTACACAGAATTTCTTCGATATAACGATCAATTCATCGCTTCCCTGAATGAGGCTCGAGGTCGGGAGTCCAAGGAATTGTCAGGAGCGAAACACTTAGCGAGTATTTTCTCCCGTGATTCGAAGGATTCATCTCAAAGTGAAGAGGCTCATGCATTCTTTTATTTCGCTAGGGCTTACGCGAAAAGGGTTAATTCAGTTACCAAATTGTCCGCTCATCCCAAGCTTTCTGTGAATCTGGACACCGCCACTCTTTTTTTTGATGGGGAAAGCGGAATGAAAGATGAATACTTGAGCGGATTGGACGAAGAGACCTTTTCCCCGGATGGAAGTTTGGTTGGCATGCCGATTCCGACGATGAAAGTCCACGTGTTTGACACGGGATCTGGCGAACAAGTTTTTTCTGCCCCGGGGAGGAGTGAATTCGGCCGCACAACAATCGCTTTTGCTCCCGACAATCATCGATTGGCTGTTGCGTCATCCAGTTTTATGGGGGATATGCGTCGACCAAGAATATCGCTCTATGGGCCTGGCGGGCGAGCCATCTGGCGCAAAAAGTCATTGAGAACAGAGGTGTGGGGTTTCCCCTCACTTTCTTTTTCACAACAAGGAGATCGCTTAGCGGTTGGATCCTCTGGAGGAAGAGTTGCGGTATTCGAAGCGGCTTCTGGGAAAAAGATTTTCAGCAGATCACTGATTGACAAGCGCGAGTCTCCTGAAGAGGTTCTGGTAGAGCACTGTCTTTTTTCGCCGTGCGGGCGCCTCTTGAGTTGTGCGGTGCACGATATGAAACCAGACTCCCACGAGGTTGTGAACTTAGAAAGTGGGTCTGGGGCATTGGTCGATCGAAAATCATTTGATAAACCAATTTTTTCTCTCACCTATTCGAAGGAAGGAGATCGACTTGCCGTTGTCCACGGGTTTAGTTGGTACGATGCTACGGTTTTAGATTCGACAAACGGAAATGAAATGGCCCGCTATAAAGCGACGTATAAAAAATTGAAAGGGGTGGACCGATCGTGTATGGTCTCTTCAGCCTTTTCTCCTGATGGCTCGAGTTTGGTGGTTGGGATTGGAAAAAACATCCTTACTTCGGATGGATCGTCCGGTGAGATGATCCCCTACCTAAAAGCGTCACATACAATTCGATTTCTAAAGTTCTCGCCAGATGGCAAAACACTGAGGGCTGGAGTGCTTGGAGGATCGATCGAGACATTCGATACTTCCAAGGTGCAGACTTAGCTGATCGTATTGTCACGGCCATACACCGAGGTGAGTCAACTTGCGGCCTAGACCTACAGACAGTTCCATTCCAGCTTACACCATCAGTCGTCGAGTCCTCCGGCGGATGCAGTTTCAACTCGGCCAACAATGCGATTCCGAAAGAGGTGTTTCTGGCCTTTCCCCAAGTCAAACCTCTGATGTTCGTGAATTCGGAATCATAAAGCCGACAAGCCATTTCGTACACTATGCGGGAAGAGTCTGGATTGGAAGTGAGTGGGCTCCTTTAAAGGCGGCACTTATACAAAACAATCTAAGTCAAGAAAATATCAAAGTAGCGTGCATGAGAGGAATTGCCCAAAAATTCGGTGTGTTGGAAGGAATACAATCACTGTACGGTTCTGGACAGATCGAGATCAATGGAGCTAAAGGTTCTGACCAGCACGGGAAATTCCTCGATTTTCTTGGAAGTCAAGGAGTCGAATTGTATGCGAATTTATCAAACGGTACAGGAAGTATAGGTAATGCTTTTACTCGAGACAAAGCATTTGTTATTCGGGACACCTTGTATGCCACTGAGGAAGGTCTCGCTTCCACAGGTCAAGGAGCAAAGGCCCTAGGTCTTGCTGTTCCTCTCGTTGATCCGCTTGATGAACTCTGGTCAGGACTACCGAATGTTGGGAGATTTTCACCTTTAACCGAAAAAATTGAAGGTGGGGATGTCATGGTTTTCGATCAAGGCAATTCAATCCTTGTTGGTACAAATAAAAACACAAGCGCGGAGGGATTCCATGCACTGAAAAGACTCCTAAGTTCTCGCGGGACCGATGTCCATCGAATCAGGCACACCGGATGGCATTTGGACACTTGCCTGGCCCCGCTTCCTAATGGAGAGGCGCTTTATGCACCACGGAAATTCCCGGAGCCCATTGAGCATTCTGTTGGCCGTTTTTTTAAAAAGCTTGAGGCAATTGATGAATCAGAAGCGAGCTGTTTTTTGGGGACGAACATGCTTTGGCTCAATCCTTACCAAGTAATTTCAACACAATCCGTGCCGAAGACGAACGAAGTTTTAAGAAAGAAAGGTTATGAAGTCCACGTGATCGACTACGAAGAGATGATTCTTAAATGGGGAAGTCTGCGTTGCACGGTGTGTCCCTTGATTCGCGAAGACTAATGAGCATTTCATTAGGAGCTGCCGCATGCCTTTAGCTAGCGTCTTGCCAGTCAATGTTTCTCCAAGCACTCAGGGAATCAAGGTGATTGGGTATTTTGATTGCCGGGAAAAATCTCTTGCGCAAGATGCAGCTGTGCAAATGGATGCATTGTCTGGCATTTCCTGGAAAGTCGATCAAAAAGTTAGAAGTGTTGTAAAACTTCGTTTGAACCGGCTTAATTCATTCCCTAAAATATTTTGGAGAAAAGAGGGGGAAACTCCATCTCCTGTCTATCATCTTGTTCCGGGATTTCAGAAAATTAAATGGTTATCTTGGGGTGACCCGGAGAGGAACTATTCTCCGATCAATAGGAGAGAGTTTGGGAAATATTTGGGTGGGCAGATGGACCCATTTCATATGAACGTCGTAATTCTAAAAGGGCATGCCTATGGCTATCGTCAAGTAGCCGGGACCACGGGCAGTGTCATCCGTGATGGTTTGGAAATTGCGCATAAGATTTCAGGGAAAAAGGTCGATGTCCTTGCCCTATTGGGATGTTTTGGCGCGAACTATGAGCTCTTTGTCCATCTGGGGGACCGAGCGCACTACGCCTTTGCTTCACCAGCCATTTGTTACGGAGGCGGGACTCCACTTGGAATGGTGCTAAGATATGTTTTAGACGAAGAGGGATTGGAAAGAGACAAAGTGATGGCTATGTTACGTGTTCCTCGAGACACTCATGTGCTTAAGCAAAATGGAATTTTGCATCAACTCAATGGAACCAATAAGGGGGGGAATGATCTTTACACGATTGTTGATTTGACTAAGATGAATCCACTCCGAAATTCACTCGATGCGCTTGGTTTTGAACTTCTTGCCATGCGTACCAGAGAGGAAGACGTCGATCGATTTTCAGTGGCCTCGCATCAATCGAAGATGCCTTATCCAGATTCAAGAGGGTATGGTGACCTCGGAGATTTAGGCTTATTTCTGCATGCACTTGATGAAGCGATTCATCCTCGTTCCGCGGCTCATTCCGCTTTACTCGATGCGAAAGCTAAACTAGCTGAGGCTGTAGTGGACACTACTGCGACACTTTATTTTCCGAAAGCCTCGGGGCTCAACTTTCAACGTTCAGTTCATCATGGAATCTTTCGCCGGTTTGAGAAAGCATCGAAACGAAATGCTGCAGCTTATGAAAGCTATTGGGGGATTGATACCGGGGATTCGTGGAAACGTTTCATTCAGGTGGTGTCGAAGCACAGCCTCCGCAGGCACATGTTGGTTTAACCCCAATGAAAATCCAACAACCGGTCTCTGCAAGTAGAATCGAGCCGTGTGGCATTAAGCTCATCACGCACCTTGATTTGAAAGATCGAGAATTGTTCCCTGATGCATTTAGGATGATTCGAGGGGTGAAACAACTTTGCCGCGAGTATCCAGATGATTTTGAAGCGGTTGTGCAGATCTTATCTCGTTCTCGTGAAACCGCTCCTCGATTTTTCCCTCAAGGAAGGGTCCTGAAAGGGACTTCCACTTACTGGATTCATGCCTCTGGGAAGAAAGCCGTTGTTGAAAGGGTCAACTACGATCGAGGTTACTCTTGCCCATCCGAAGAGGAGTTTGGGACTTATCTTGGAGAGAACATGTTGCCGTATCGGGCTAACGTAGTCCAGATTGGCGGCCACTCCAGAAGCTTTCGGTGTATTGCGGACTTTACACCAAAGCGTGTCCGGAGAAGTTTTGAAATCGCCCATGAGATGACGGGCCAGAAGCCAGATTTGGCTTTCTTTGACGGATGTCAGACCAGTTCTCACGAATCAATGCTCGAGTTTGCTGAAAACGACACTGTTCCTTTTGTGATCGGCTATCCCGTAGTGCAGTATTTAAGTGGAGCCGATTGCGCTTTGATGCTTCGGGAAGCTCTGAACAAAAGCGGAAGTCTCAAAGAAAAGTGGATGGCCATGATGGATGGCCTTCCTGGGGGTGAGGGAACAAATCGATACAACTTGATTGACGTGAGAAAAACGATAACCCTAGCGCGGAAGCTCGATGATCTCGGGGAAGCGTTTTTCCCCATAACTAAGGGAAAAGTTGACAGAGCAAAGTTCACGGCATGCTTGTCGATTACGCGAATCATAAATGGCGAGAAGGGAAGAGAGACAGCGGGATTGGGCGATCTGGCTATGTTGCTCGGAGGTCTATTCCTTTATTTCTATGAACCTGAATCTTTGCGAGAAGGAATTAGGGAGGCAGAAAAAGCGCTTGAAGAGGTCATTGTCAGACAATTTCCCTCTCAGGATTTCTTTCTAGGCTTACCAGCTCAATATGGACTTTGTTTTCAGGCTTCCACCAAGACAACCGGTTTTCGGTATAATGAAAACCACTCGAACCGTGACAAATATCGGGATGTCCGGGTTGGTCATAGCTGGAAGCGACTCATTCGACGATGTTCCCAGGATGACGAGTTCAGCCAAACTAGCGAATATCGAGTCGTAGGCCCCATCCAAAGGGGGACCGGTCTGTAGAGCGGAAAGTTCATATTTTGTTCATATAATTCCTACGTTGGGTCTGCTATAATAAGCTTTGCTTGAAGTGAGAGTTTGTCTATTTGGAGGAAAGTGTAATGAGTGACTGGAGAGTAGGGCAACTTCTGCAGATTGCCGGCAACACATCGCAATTTCTAAAAAAGCAGCGCGGCAAACGAAACGGGGGACCTTATACCACCCTTCTTGATCTCAATGATCGGTTTATCCAATCGCTTCGCTCTTCACACAAGAACCATGAACCCATAGAATCATGGCAAGCACGGTTATGGTCAAGAGTCTTTAGAGTTTTCGATACACCAGAAGAAGATTCTTCCAAAGTGGAAGAGGCTCGTAGATTCTATTCTCTTTTAAGACGGTACAATGAAGTTTTTATCAGTATCCAAAAGCATTCTGATCTAAACCTGGATAGCGCACATTTGTTTTCCTCCAGCGGAGCGAAGAGCCCAACTTTGACCCGCTTGGATGAAGAGACATTTTCTCCCGACGGAACTTTAGTCGGGATGCCAATTCTTAAAGGAAAAGTCCATGTCTATGATACCGAGTCTGGAGATGAGCTTTTTACAGTGCCTACGAGGGGGGAAATGGGTACAACGGTCATGGCTTTTGAACCAGGCAACCGTCAACTGGTTGTTGCGGGCAGTACCATACAATACGATCGTTATGATCTTTACAATGCGGGTATATCCATGCACGTACCTGGGGGTAGAACGCTTTGGGATCACAAGACTGATGTTGGAGAAGTTCGCGCAACTTCTCTCGCTTTTTCGCCACAAGGTGACCGTCTAGCCGTGGGATTCGAGGGTGGAGTAATCGGGACTCTCGAAGCAAATTCGGGAAACCCAATTTGGAATACTAATCTTGTAGACAATTTACGATCAGCAGAAGATGCCCTAATCAGCCATTGCCTTTTTTCTCCCAATGGTCAAATTTTGGCTTGTGCTTTGGTGCGCTTGGATGAAGGTTCCAACGAAGTAGTAATTCTAGAGAGCGAATCAGGAAAATTAAGGTATCGAATAGATTTTTCCCCTTATGAAATAAATTCACTCAGTTTTTCTCAACAAGGGGATCAGCTCGCTGTTATTCATGGGACTAGCTGGGACAATGCCAGCATTTTAGATCCACGAGACGGAAGTGAAATAGCCAGCTACAACATGACTTATGAGAAATGCGAAGGAGTAAAGGGTTCGTGGATGGCCTCGTCAGCCTTTACTCGTGATGGCTCAAAGTTGCTTGTTGGACTTGGGAGAGACATCCTTATTTCCGATCCGTCTTCTGGGCACTTGATTCCGCATTTAAGATCTCCTTATCCAATTAGGTCTTTTCACCATTCTGCGGATGTAAACAGCCTTAGAGCAGGGGTCCTTGGTGGTTCAATTGAGACTTTTAAGCTTTAGCTAAAATGAGGCGCGTTGGTCCATGATTGGAGCGATTCGAACTTCAATTCTTTCTCGGCGTGGTTTTTTGGGCGCTTTGGGAAAGTTGGGTGTAGGCATGCCACTGGCCTCCTTAGCGAGTTGCGGTGGTCGCGAAAACTCAGCGACTCTTCCACCAACAATAGCTAAACGTACTGAGGCAAACGACTGGTTCCATCGATTTCCCGAATTTCCCATCAGTCGTTGCCTGGCAGGAAAACATGAAGAGCCAGGGGCTAAATACCTAATGGTTAATATTCGTATGCGTCATGAGGGGGATGAAGACACTTCGCCAGAAGAAGATGATAAAACAATCAAAGTTCAACAGAGTGTTAAGTTAATTTTGGAAACATTGATGGCCAATCAATTTCCAAAGAGAATCTATCTCGACGGGACAACACCTGATTCAGCAAAGAATTTAATGAATACGCGAGCGGGAATTCGGGACTATACCCAACTCCTCAGAGACGTGGATACGGCTCTCGAAATGGTGAATGAGAAAGTCAAGGCTGGACAAGCTTCGCCACAATTAAGAGAAGAACAACGGAAGCTACTAGAACACAGAGTAGCGCTGAAAGCTAAACTTTCTAACAATACCGAACTAAATCGATCCATGCAAATGGATGCGGTTGTGCAATTGTTCATCGAAGGAAAGATCACCATTCTCGGGGGAGAAACCAAAGAATTAATTAATGAAACTGAGAGAGCGCTAGAAATTTACAAACAGACTCATGACGCAAGACCCGTGGACGAAACCTCCGAAAAACGAGAGAATCATTTGCTGTCCGTTGTTGCGGCAGCTCCATTCCCCGTAGCTGTTACGGTTTATGGGCGGGATGACGATTTTAGAAATAACATTAACGCCTGGAATACACAGCATCCGGATCGTAAAATTTCCTTCATAGATGTAATTCCCGCTGAATTTGTTCCACCTGAGAAGCTCAAGGCTTTAGAAAAACAATTAGAGGAGATTCGAGAAAAGTCAAAACTTAGATAGAACAAAATTGATTTCTTGACAGGAAAACAAAGTCGTGTTAGAATAAAGTAGTTGGACAATCGTAGTTCGTTTCTCGTATTCGAAAAATCCAATCCAAGAAAGTCTTGAAAGCAGTTATAAGATACCCCTTGACAAAGGCAACTTCGTATGGTAACATAGCTGTGCCCAAGAAACAGATCCTTGACAACTCAATCATGTACGGTAAGGTTATATTGTGTGGAAAACCCCATCAACAATAACCAAACAAACAAGTAAATAACCTCATTTATTGAGATTATTGCCAGTTTATCAAGAGAGTTTGATCCTGGCTCAGGACGAACGCTGGCGGCGTGCCTAACACATGCAAGTCGCGCGAGAAAGGCCCCGCAAGGGGACGAGTAAAGCGGCAGACGGGTGAGTAACACGTGGATAACATACCTTCCTGCGGGGGATAACCGTCCGAAAGGGTGGCTAATACCGCATCACATCATAACAGGGCATCCTGAAGTGATCAAAGGTCGAAAGACTGTGGGAAGATTGGTCCGCGACCCATTAGCTTGACGGCGAGGTAACGGCTCACCGTATTGGCTACGATGGGTAGCTGGTCTGAGAGGATGACCAGTCACACTGGAACTGAGACACGGTCCAGACTCCTACGGGAGGCAGCAGTGAGGAATCTTCCGCAATGGACGAAAGTCTGACGGAGCGACGCCGCGTGAGGGATGAAGGCCTTCGGGTTGTAAACCTCTTTTGCAGGGGACGATAATGACGGTACCCTGCGAATAAGCATCGGCTAACTACGTGCCAGCAGCCGCGGTAAAACGTAGGGTGCGAGCGTTGTCCGGAATTACTGGGCGTAAAGCGCCTGTAGGCGGGTTAGTATGTCCCGGAGAAAAATCCAGAGCTCAACTTTGGACTCCTTCGGGAAACTGCTAGTCTTGAGATCCGAAGAGGAAAGTGGAATTCCTGGTGTAGCGGTGAAATGCGTAGATATCAGGAGGAACACCAGTGGCGAAGGCGGCTTTCTGGT
>JABDET010000057.1:9859-11280 GCA_013286945.1 Candidatus Melainabacteria bacterium | reverse complement strand
AATTTAGAAACAACTTTTCTTCTTATTTATCTAGACAACGATTTTGGAAAAGGTTAAAGTAGACAATAATGAAACCGATCAGCATCCAGCAGAATCGTATTGGACATCTCAATAAGATTGCGAACACTCCTGACCACCCGTTGCACAACCCTGTAAATTCTTTGAAACGAAGAACTGTTCTTCAGATGGGCGCCATCGCTGCGTTTAATACCGTACTCCCAGGCTTTATTGATTGCCGTGATGCACGGGGAGCTTCCCCTGGGTTAATGGAGTCGCACGAAATAAGACCCATCACCGCCAACGGGAAAGATGCGGGATTGTCCCTCATCATCATTGTTATGCAAGGGGGAGTCAGTCACTTCGATACCTTCGATCCAAGGTCTCCAATGACTGACCCAACCATTAAGGGACCTTTTGAAAGAATTTCAACATCAGCGAAGGGAGTGTATTTAACGGATAGGCTTCCGGGATTAGCAAAGAGAATGGATAAGGTTCTCTTGGTTAGAAACTTATTCCATAACGAAAGTTTCCACCCAGCCGCTGCAAGCCTACTTTTCACTGGAAGCACTGAAGGTGATTTTTCAGCCTCAAATTTTTTTGGAGATTCTAAAAATCCCTCTCCGATGATCGAATTGTCTCAACACTTATCGAGAACGGGTAGTCCATCTACCGGCTATGTGGTCATGCATCACAACGAACCCTTCCTGTTTGGGAACATTGAGCCGTTTGAAAGACCTCTTTCTGGTTTGCAAAGTCACCATGCAGAAGCCTTTTACGTTCCGTGGAATTACAGTCGTCATGAATTTACAAATCCATTTCAAGACGATTTAGATCTAGCTCGACTCCGAAAAAGAGTCGAGCTCTTTAATGACTCCGGCCATGGGCTTTCAAGTTTCTCGGGTCCGGCGGTCAATCGTTACACCACAGTGCGAGGACTAGCCATTTCACAACTACAAGGGGAACTACGAAATTCATTTGATCTTGAGAAGGAAACTCCAGCCACTCGCGACAGCTATGGTAGAACCCCCTTTGGTGAACAACTCTTACTTTCTCGTAGACTTGTTGAAGCCGGGGTAAGAGTTGTGGCAGCCGATCATGGGCACTATGATAATCATTATCAGATCGGCATGCACCTCACCAGGCTCCTCGCAAATTTTGACAGGGCTTTCTCCGCATTAATTGATGACATCACCACACGAGATTTGCCCGTTGTTGTCGCGGTTGTTTCCGAGTTTGGAAGGACACCCAAAGTTAACTTTAGAAATGGGAGGGATCACTGGCCAGATTCTTTTTCCATGCTCCTTGCGGGGCGTGGCATACCCGGAGGAGAGCTAATTGGTAGAGTGCGAGATGATGGGATCATTGAGGGACCTCCTCTTGATGCAAGATGTGTTGGAGAAACTCTCCTCAACAAGATTGAG
>JABDET010000057.1:0-9849 GCA_013286945.1 Candidatus Melainabacteria bacterium | reverse complement strand
GTGGGGAAGATCTTCCTTTGGAATTCCCGATCCATGGTCTTCGACACGAAGGACAACACTTTCTTTGTCACCTGCGAGTTCGGAAAATCAAGGGACGGTGGTGATTGTTACCCTTCCCGCCGATAAACGAATTGTTGGTTGTAAAAGTGTTAATCCCATTGGTGACTTGCTGACTCTGCCGTCCGATATAACGAAGTTCAAGGGTTATTTTTTTTGACACTTTATAACCGAATCCAGCTTCCCAGGCCAGGCTTCCAGAACCGTGATCCCTTCCAAACGGGATGGCATCTCCCAGTCCAAGATTGATAAAGGCGCCTCTGAAAGGGTCTGGTCCCACGTACCAACGATAGTTGGCCAAAATAGGAGCCAGTAGTTTCTTTCCCGAAAAAGAAGTTCGATCATCGAAAAGATCAGCAGACAACGTGACTTCGTGGTTGTAATCATCCCGAAAGAGACTGATCTCCCCTCCGGAACCAAAGTTCCACAGCGCACCCACACTTCCACCGGTTCCCACAAGGTACTCATCCCAATGTCTGAATTTTGGATCCGTTTTCCCATCTTTTTGTTCAACAGGCTTCGACGTGTCTGGTTGGGAAGGTGACGTGGTAGTCTGATTGGTTTGTTGTTGGCCTTGTTGCGCGGGGTATGGCGATTGATTTTGCGCAAACAGCGGAGCTTGAATCGATAAACTGAGTAGAATTCCACAAAGCAATTCTTTGAGCATCGCTAACCTGCGGCTCCCTTCCCTGCTAGTTCCTTTTCTTTCACCCCGATGTAGCGCATCAAAGCACGATACAAAAATTCACGCTCAGAAATCGCCATCTTCTCCAAGAGGGTTTCAAGACGTTTCTGATCTTCAGGTGAAATGTAAAATGACAATTCAATCACGATGCTTAACTTTTCCTTTCCTCAATTTCGAGTCCTTCAGCGGGAAGGGTAACAATCACCACCGTCCCTTGATTTTCCGAACTCTCAATTCGAATTCGACCCCCATGGGTCTCCACAATTTCCTTTACAATCGGAAGCCCCAATCCCCATCCTTTCCCTTCCGATTTCTTTTTCCCTTGGAAAAAACGCTCGAAAATGTGGGGAAGATCTTCCTTTGGAATTCCCGATCCATGGTCTTCGACACGAAGGACAACACTTTCTTTGTCACCTGCGAGTTCAAGCTCTACCTTACTTCCAGGTTTTGAGTACTTCATGGCGTTATCCAAAAGGTTCAAGAGAACACGCTTGAGTGCGCGTGCGTCGCCTAAAACCGGCGAGAGATCCGCTTTAGCCTGAAACTCAAATCCAACTTGATAGCGCTGTGCATGTGTGGCTAACGACTCAAGGGTGTCTTCAACAAGGCTTTTAAGGGAAACCGGCGCAAAAGTCAAAGCACTCTTTCCACTCTTCAGCCTCGAAAGCTCAAGGAGCTCTTCCACCAATTTCGTTAGGCGATCGGCTTCTTCTTCAATCCGCAGCAAGATTTTTTTCACGTCCTCCGGCGCGTCTTTAAAACGTGGATCATCCAAGAGCGTCACCACGTATCCTTTAACAATCGTCAATGGGGTGCGGAGTTCATGAGAGACTTGTCCCAAGAATTGGTTGCGCAGTTCCTCCAATCGTCGAAGTTCCGTGATGTCACGAAAAATTAACATGGCTGAGGCTCCCGTCACCGGGGACATCGGGATCACATAAAGCTTCAACACATTGTAGGGCAACGCGATTTCATGGCTGAGTATGGCCGATTGGCGCAATCCGTCAGCCACCAACTCTTGCACTTCGCGAAGTGGCCAGATCGATTCTAAAGTTTTCCCTCTTGCAGCTTCCGATTTCACCCTCAAGGCACGCTCGGCTTGAGGATTAAGTAACTTGACCGATTGCTTGTCATCCAAAACAATGAGCCCATCAATCATCGAGGCCAACAAAGCTTGGAGCGTTGTCTTTTCTCCTTCGATTTGTCGAAATTGTTGCTCAAGATTCCGAGCCATGTCGTGAATCGTTTCCGCAAGTTGCCCCAGTTCATCACTTCGCTTGAAACGGACTCGCTTTTGCCAGGAGCCATTGGCAATTTGAACTGCCACCGTTTCAAGCTCACGGATTGGATTAACCAATGCTGCGGAGATGGCAAAAGCCAACACCACGCCGACGCCGGCAGCCAAAAGCATGGTTCCAAGAAGCGCGTGATTCAGCAAGGTTAACGTGGAAGAAAGCACCGTACGCGGTGATGAACATTCGAGAACCCCAATGACTTCTTCTGCCCCACGAATGGGGTACGCCACATAAAGAGTGTCCTGTGATTGCCAGGAGGTTTGCGTGCCCGAAACGGCTTCTAAACTTTCTGGTGGTAAGGTCTCTTCCGGCTTTCCGGTTTCTCCAGAATCGAAAACGATTCTGCCATCGACCCTCCCTACTCGAACCCGAATGCTTGTTTCGAACCGTTGGGTGGCGAAAGTATACTGTGCCGCATCTCGTAGGTTGTCCGTGCTGTTCAGACTTTGCTCAACAAGGCTAGCCAAAAGCTTGGCTTCGGAAACAAGGCGTAATTGAAGTTCTCTTTCTAAATCACGCGTGATCCATTGACGAAGAATAACCCACTCTACGGCAAGGGTCAAGGTGATTAAGAGAAAAAATGCAAGAGTCCATTTGATTTTTATGCTCATGTGAGGGCGAAGAGATAGCCTCTTCCCCAGACGGTCTTCAGAACCGTGTCATCCTTTAACTTGTCGCGAAGGTTTTTCACATGAACATCAACGGTCCGGGTATCCAAGTGTTCTGTCCCCCAAACCAATCGCAGAATCTCTTCCCGGCTCACCACTTTCCCCAAGTTAGACGCAAAGTAGCGAAGCAAATCGAATTCCTTGGGAGAAAGTTCAAGGAGTTCATTTCGAAAAATAGCTTTGCGATTCAGAAAATCTAAGATTAAGCTTCCGACAATCAGTCGACCTTCAGATCCTCGAGAGCCAAGTCGGCGCAAAACAGCCGCCACGCGCGCTACAACTTCCCTCGGATTGAATGGCTTAACAATGTAGTCATCGGCACCACGTTCAAGACCAACAATTCGGTCGATGTCATCTCCGCGTGCAGTAACAAAGATGATGGGGACGTCCACTTCTTTTCGAATTTCATCAGCCACACGATGACCGTCCATGTCCGGAAGTTGAATGTCGAGGAGAATGAGATCGAGCGTATGGCTTCTGGCTTTTTGAATAGCTTGCTGGCCCGTGCGGGCGGTCACAACTTCATAACCGACCCGCTGCAAATTGATTTGGAGGACTTCGACAATGGCTTCTTCGTCATCCACCACCAAGATTCGTTCCATGAACCACCTTAATTGTTTACTTTATTTTTTGGAAATTTCCAAGATCTTATACTTGACAGTTCCTCCTGGAGTTTTTACATCCACCTTGTCTCCCTTGTGTTTTCCAAGAACAGAGGATCCCACAGGGGACTCATTGGAAATTTTGTGATCCGTCGGGTCACTTTCTGCAGAGCCGACAATGGTGTAAACCTCGGTTTCATTGCTGTCGAGCTCCTTGAGCTTCACCGTTGAGCCCACGCTGACCACATCGGTGTGAATCTCCTTTTCATCGATGAGCTTGGCATTGCGGACCACCCGTTCCAAGTTAACAATTTCGGCTTCCACCAAGGCTTGCTCCATCTTTGCATCTTCATATTCAGCATTTTCTGAGATATCCCCAAATTCCTTGGATTGGCGAATCCGTTCGGCCACTTCCTTCCGATGGATGGTCTTGTAGTACTCAAGTTTTTCTTCGAGCTTCCGAAGACCATCTTCGGTAAGAAATATCTCCTTTTCTTTATTTTCTGCCATTGTTCTTTACACCGTCCTTAATTTATCTTTGAATGTTCGTCATTTCATTCAGGTGCTCAACACGAGGCTCTAAATGAAGATTTCGTAAAAGATTGGCGTAATCGGCTGGTTTTACCTCTTCCCACCGCTTCCCAAGGAAGGCAAGAAGGGCGGCTTCGAGGACATTCGTCCCAAAGGAACGCCCATTAAATTCGGGGGTCGTGGCTACCAGTAGCGAAATACCGCATTGACGAAACCTCTCGACATCGCTTGGCGTTACCGTATTGGTCACCACCAGTTTCCCTGGAAGATGGGGGGGAAGGTACTTCCGGATAAAATGGAAATCCCCAGCAATCACATCAGCCTCTTCGTAATAGTGCGCAAACTTTGGTTCAGAGATTGGTTCCTCTTCTTGTTTCTTGCCGATCGGGTAGATGAATCCGATCGGGAGCTTGCCAATCTCGGGTAAGAGCTTTTCAGCTTGCTGTTTCAGTTCGTCGAACGAAGTTATGGCCTTATCAACCCCCAAAGCAAAGATAAGATCACCACAGGTCACCTGGGCTCCATGCTTCCAAAAGGCTTCGGCCATACCAAAACGATCCAGCGCACTCACCATCAAGACCTTTTTGCCCTGAAGTGGAAAAAGATTCTCATGAATATACGTCACAACATCTCGCTCCAAGGTATTCTTCAAGCCACTCCCATCCACAACTGGAGTTTTTTTCACGGCCTGCATCAAGCGCAGGCCATCTCGAAGCGGAAATCGCTTATCCCCTGCATAAAGGTAGATGTCCAAGCCTCCAAGACCGATGGCGTCCACCTTTCCATCAAAGTCTTGCAGAAGTGCTGTGGCTTTCTTGAAGTCTCCATCAGTCCCAATCCGTTGGATATGCACCGGCTCACCAAAGAGAGTAATTTGGACCTCGTGATCGCGCAAGGAAGAACCAAGGCTGACACTGACGACTCGTTTCATGGCGTGATCACCGAATTTTTACTTTGAAGTTCATCTTCCATCATCGGAGTCATGTCGATGGGAGTCACTCCCTTTGGGGGAGAGAAATGAAATACATTCGGATTAAAAGTGGGATTTTTTAAAACTTTGGATAAAGTCATGCGGCCTAACTCTTTTCCATTTGAATCCAACATTGAGCTTTGATAGGTAATGCCATCCTCGACACCCACCCACACTTTGACTTTGAGCGATTCGCGTTTCTCCTTCGAGCCAAACGGAAAGAGCGAAGCTATGGGAGACTTGAGCTTCCCTTCCAGAATGTACCGTTTCTTTCCCTCGTAGGAATCCTTCCCCAAAAGTTTCAAACTTTTCCAATCCAATTCACTCAGCTCATCGGCAGGGTCATAGTACCCGTCACCGGTTGAAAAAACTTTGGGAAACTTTCGCACGAGCTCCCGAAAATCGACGTGGCCAAGAAACGAAGATCCAGGTTCCGAGTTGTCAACCTTGAACCAAAGATTTTTCCCATCCAGGATGATTTGTGATTTGACTCGCGTGGCTTTGTGCTCGGGGGTTCCCTGAAGATCAGCCACCATGTCCATTCGAAAACGACGCGGAGCGGCTACGTAAAGTTCGCCATGTCCTTTTAACAACTCCGACTTCTGTTGATCTTCACTAAACTGACTTACCAGGTCAAGATGGCCCTTGAGTGTTTTTTGCTTCTCCATTTTCTTGCGTAATAAAGGGAGAAGACGTTGAGCATCTCGTGGGTCAAGACTCTTGGATTGCGCGAAGGAGAAGGCGAGAAGAAAACAAATCCCAAAAACAACGGAAAGCTTTATCCAACTAACTGATGGATATTTTCGACTTCTGGCGAAGTTGTTTGACATTTCCCTTAATCATTTCGATTTGTTCTTGGGTGACCGGCGCATTAAACGATCGGAATCCCGCAAGTTTAAACCCGTGCTTTTGCGCCAAATGCTGAATTTCCATCACCTTCTCAATCTCAATCCGACGTCCAAGCGAATAATTTTCAAAACGCCCTTCCAAAGTTAAGATCATCGTTTCAGCCATACACGCAAGCGCAATCCGAGGGGGGTAACCAAAATTGGTTCCAAAATGGACTGGACCTGGGACTTCGACAAGCCCTCCTTCGATAACCAGGACATCATCCCGCATATCGGCTACCTCGCGTGAACAATCATGAGGAAGTGCAACATCGCAGACAACCGCACCCGACCGAAGTGAAATGGGCTTGATGATCCCTCCCCCTGAACTTGAGGCAGAAATCACGATGTCGGCTCCAAGCAGAGCACTGTGAAGATCCGTGGTGACCCGAGGCCTTTTCCCGGAAAACTCGTGGACCGCTTCAGCCACGGTTTTTAGGCGCGAAAGGCTACGAGCTGTAATGGTTAGCGACTCGACCTCTCGACTCAAAAGTTGTGCACAGACGCGACCAATCGAACCGGTAGCTCCAACCACCGTGGCTGTTGCTTCCTTGGGATCAATTTCCATCGCGCGTGCCGCGGCCAAGGTCCCTTCCAAAGCGGTAGCAATCGTATAGCTACTCCCCGAGGTCACGGCAATGTTCAAGTTTTCAGCAATGGTGTGGCCCGCATCCCCAACAACAGAAGTAAAACCGCCCAATCCGATAATCTTAGCCCCGAGCGATTCCGCAATTTTTCCAGCATTGATGATCTTTTGGTAAACCTTTTCTCTGGGGAGCTGGATAAACTGATGGGGAAGAAAGCTTGCTGCAAGAAAATAGCCATGTATCTCTTTGCCTGTTTTTGAGCGGATTCCGGTAATGTGACTTTGATTGTTGGCAGGCATCCATTCAAGGACCTTGGAAACGAGCTCAATCCGCTTCCCTTCCGCTTTCGGATCGAAGCGAATGACATCATTCATGTCTAAGGGATGAATGACAAATCCAAATGTATCCATCAAACTTTGGCTTTCCCCTCGATTTTCATTTTCATGGCTTGCAACATCATGTCACAGTTTTCCTTGACTTTCAACTCCAGGGTTGGCCCAATGAGTTCGGTGAGTGAGGGCATGCCAAAATCAAAATCAACACCCAGAATTACCTTTGTTCCCTTCCCTTCGGGAACAAAACGCCAGGTCCCTTCAAACTTTTCGAGGTCCCCTTCAATCAATTGATAGCGAATTTCGAACTTTTCATCAAAGAAAAGGTCTTCTTCGATCCAGATAATGGGCGTCCCCTCGACATTGGTAATCCATTCAGAAGTGGTTCTATTCCCTTGCCGTTCCAAGATTTTTACGTTTTCTACGTCAGGCATAAATTGAGGAAAATTCTCCATTTGTTTCCCCATCTCATACACCGATTGGGGAGGGCCTTCAATATAGATGCTTCGTTCGAGGTAAGGAATGGCTATTCTCCTCTTTGTCCAAAAAATATTCGCGTTTTTTCAAGGGTGGCTTGAAGCGCACCCACAACCATTTTGATTTCTTCTTCCGTAATAATCAAGGGTGGCTCAAGCCGAATGACTTTGGGCTGGTTCAACGTGTAGGCCACCAAAACCCCTTTCCGTGCCATTTCTGGGATCAAGTAACCACCGTACTTAGCCTCAGTCAGCTCAATCCCAAGCAATAATCCAAGTCCACGGACTTCCTTAATAATGTCTGGAAACGATTTGGCTAGCTGTCGAAGTTCATGGGCGAGAAATTTTCCTCGCTCGAGAGCTTTCGCAGGAAGGTTTTCCTCTTCCATCACCTCCAAAGTCGCCAGGGCAGCGGCACAAGCCAGTGGATTCCCTCCAAACGTCGAGGTGTGAATCAAGGGATTGGCTTTGAAGGCTTCCCAAACCTCCTTCGTTCCCACAAAAGCACCAATCGGCATGACCCCTCCACCAAGCGCTTTCGCCAAGACAAGAATATCGGGAACCACGTTAAAGTGTTGGCAAGCAAACCATTGGCCGGTCCGACCCAAACCGGTTTGCACCTCGTCAAGGACCAGAAGGACTTTCTTTTCAGTGCACAGCTCACGAATTTTGGGGAGATATTGCGGAGGAGGAACACAAATTCCCCCTTCCCCCTGAATCGGCTCCAGAATAATGGCGGCCGTTTGATCGTTCATGGCTTGTTCTATGGCGTTCACATCGCCAAACGGAACTTGCACAAAATCAGGGAGGAGAGGCTCAAAGGGAGTCTTGTATTGTGGCCTTCCTGAAGCGCTAAGCGCTCCAAGCGTTTTCCCATGGAAAGCGTTGTCAGCATGAATCACCTCTCGCTTGCCAGTGGACAATCTCGCTAGTTTCAGCGCCCCTTCAACGGCTTCGGTCCCGCTGTTGGCTAAGAAAGAAAACTGAAGATCTCCGGGAGTGAGTTTGGCTAACTTCGTGCAGAGATCGGCCAGAGGCTTGCTGAAGAAAACCTTGGAAGATAAGGGCATCCGATCCAATTGGGCTTTCACCGCTTGCACAACCTTTGGATGGCGATGACCGAGAGCAAAGACCCCGTAGCCACCCAAACAATCAATGTATTCCTTGCCACGAATATCACGAACTCGCGTTCCTTCCGCCTCCCACTCGATGGTATCGAACCCAGAAAGCTTCAGGAGCCGCGCCAAAGAAGGATTGTGATATTCCTTGTAAGCACGAACGGTTTCTTGAATGATGGACTCAGGCGTCATGGTCAAGGTTTGCATGGCTAAAACAAATTCCTGTTCGACAAGGAACCCCCTACTCCTTGAAAATTCTTGATTGGTTCTGCAGGGGATGCCTGAGTCACGACGAAGCGTGCCCGAAACAGAGCCAGCCCCTAAAGATATCCTTATTCGACGCATAGCTGAAAGAAATCGGAGGCGGCAGGGATGAGAAGAGACGCATCTCTTCATGAAGAGGCAAGGCTTGAAGCTCTTTTTCGATACGCCGTTTTAGACACCCCACCTGAACAAGTTTTTGACGACCTTGTGCTCATGGCTTCTCGGACTTGCGGTACCCCCATAAGCTTCCTCTCCTTTATTGATCACACCCGGCAATGGTTCAAAGCTAAGATTGGTCTTCCAGATCGGCAAGAGATGCGGAGAGAATCGTCTTTTTGTAACCTCGCCATTTTGGGAAAAGAACCCCTCATTATAACCGATGCGCAACACGATCAGCGGTTCGCCGACAATCCACTGGCGGCTTCCTCGCTTGGAATTCGCTTTTACGGAGGGGTTCCGTTAGTCACACCTGATGGCTACTCGATTGGGACGTTGTCCGTCATGTCCCATCTTCCTCGCAAGATCACCCCTGGACAAATTGAAAACTTGCAGCTCCTCGCCCGCCAAGTGATCTTTCACCTTGAAGCAAGAAGAGTACAAAGTGGAATCGAGAAACAGGAACAACCAGCGACCTTTTCAGACAGTAGAGATAATGCGTATCGAATTTTCTTTGAAACAAATCCCCATCCGATGTGGATCTATGATATTGATTCACTTGCTTTCCTTGATGTAAACAATGCAGCGGTTCGCCATTATGGCTACAGTAGAGCTGAATTCCTGCAGATGACCATCAAACACATCCGCCCACCGGCAGACGTCCCGCTTCTTCTTAAAAGCTTATCGGAAACACGATTGCAACTTCAAAATGCGGGGATTTGGAGGCATCAAAAAAGCGATGGAACTTTGATCGATGTCGAAATTCTCTTTCACGATTGGCCTTACAAAGGAAAGCGTGCGCGGGTTGTTCTCATCAATGACATTACAGAACGACTTCGTGCACAAGAAGCACTTCAACAAGCTCATGACGAGCTGGAAATTCGAGTGGATGAAAGAACACGCGAACTCACCGAATCCAACAACGCCTTACAAAAAGAGATCGCCCAGCGTTCTCTCACGGAAAAGCGACTCACCAAGCTCAATCAATGTTTTCTAACTTTTGGAACCGATCCGATGGTAAACATCAATCAGCTGGTCGTCACGTCGGCGGCCACAGCCACAAGTTGAAGCAATTGCATCAGGTTATTTTTTCGCCGAACATTTTTAATGGAGAGTCGTCGTTCTTCTTCAATACCGATCGCGGAGGCAATGATGCCGAGGAATTGGATATCTTCGTCTGAAGGGACAATGTCTTTGTCGTAAGCCACCCCAAGCGACCCA
>JABDET010000056.1:3247-11492 GCA_013286945.1 Candidatus Melainabacteria bacterium | reverse complement strand
GAGGTGATGAACCTGAAGAGCAATTCCACAAGCAAAATCCATTGAACCATCCTGAACCAGAGGAGGAGCCCAAAGACACTAACGAGCCAACGAACTCGCTCGATCGTCAACCCAATCCTGAGCCGTAGCCCAGGTTATCGCCGTCCCGCTTTGTAATAACAGGCAATTATCTTGTTAAATCCAGCTTCTTCGCAAAAAGCTTGACTCTCTGTTGCCATAGAGAGTATAATTAAAAGTGAAGTTTGGGAGGGACGCTCATGCCTATGATGCAGACGTCCTTTGGTGGGAGAGTACCAGAAGTAATCCCAAACAAGACCCTTTTATTGGGTTTTTGGCAGTTGGTCAATCTTGGGCTTGTTCTTCATAAAGGACAGGCGCCAAGATGATTTCTTTATTTTTCAGCCCCCGAAACGAATCAATGAAAACTACACAGACTGGTTTCAGCCTTATTGAGTTAATGGTTTGTATTGGGATCATTACGACAAGCATTATTTTCATCGTCGACATGTTCACCTCGATGCTGAATGCTTCCACCAAAGGGAGCGATTGGAGTGTGGCCACGGCTTTAGCCTCAGCAAGGTTGGAGCGAATGCAATACAATCCAAGCGAGATCGTTTACGACATTAAGAACTCAAGTGGAGGTTTACTGGCAGGAGGAGCTGTTACTTTTGACCCGGCAATTTCTGAAGCTTCCGCGGTTTCTTCCCCTGGACTCGTTTCGCTGAATAAGAACACCTATTACATCACCTATCATCTTTATCAAGTCCCACAACCCGCAAGTGCGCAAACACCTGGAAGTGATGAATACTACGTCGAAGTTCAAGTGAATTGGTTTGAACCCCCTCCAACAACGGCGCAGCCAGGGGCAGGGGTTCAAGGATTTGGTCAATTATCAACACGTCTTGGGAGGCTGATTTATGTTCACTAAAATTTTCAAAACGGATCGGAACCATGGGACCACCTTATTGGAGACCATCATTTCAACCGCCATTTTTTCTCTTTTAGCCTTGGCCTTATTCCTTTTCTATAGCATGGGCAAGCTCAAGTGGAATGTAATGATTTTGCGCCACGAATTACAGGGCGAGGCTCGAAAGTCGATGTTGTCTCTTGAACGAGATTTGCGAAAGACGAATTATAACAGCATTGATGTCTATTCCAATCCCCGCGTGACCCCTCCAGGTTGGACCATTGATGTTCCTCGGTGGGCCATTTGCATGGTGGGGATCGACGATTGGTCAAACCCCGCTAACTTCAACGCTTCAACGGGCCGACCAATTTGGAATCAATACGTGATTTACATGGCCACCACCGAGATCAATCAAGGTGGAATCGGCCCGACCAACGCCGCGGGTTCAGGAAGATTTTATCGGTTTGTGGTCTCTTACAGTGGGGCTGCCAGCGCCACGAATCCGCTTCCGTTGCATTTTCCGGCGTTTGTTCCCACGGTTGATTGGGTGAACAACGAGTTTGCTCTTTCCGGCGTAAAAAAAGTGGGCCTAATGCGGACAGACCGTCAACGGAAGCTTCTTTTGAGTGCTTTGCCCTTCCCTTTTATCACGGAGCCTCAATATCGAGTCGGCGACTGGGTGGCCATAGGTGTTAGTCCTACTGAAACTCAAACCCCATTAGATCCCGCCACAGAGTCGCAGCCCGCGCCAACCCAGCCCGCCAATCCGGCAGGCGACAAGGGCAATACTGATGCCGCTGCTGGGGCGCCCACAGATCAGATCGAAACGGATTTGAAGGGTGTAATCCAAGGAACAGCTCCCCCCGCGGTTTTTCAGGCTCCTGCGGTTCGGGTAACCCTCTTGGGAAGCAATGTGTTTGCATTTCGAGTTAATAAGGACGATGTCCATAAAGTGGTGGAAGTCAGTTACAAAACCAGAGGGTATGTCCAACGTACTGGACAGATGAGTACCGGTTATGAATCTCGTCAAATCGATATCAACGTTGCTCCCTTAGCATTCAAGCCAGTTCAGCATCGAGTTGCCCTGGTGCGTCATGCTTCGGATGTGAATCATGCGAATCATGAATAAAAAAAAGCGAGGAATTCTCCTCGTCACCACGTTGTTGATCATTAGTTTCTTGGTTGCGCTGTCGGTTGGGTTTGTCGAAATCAATCGCGACAACCTGGTGCTTGCCGAAAGAGTGAGCGAATCAGAGCAATCCATCGAAGCCGCCTATGCAGGGCTTCAGTACACATTGATGCGATTTGAGCAAGACAAGAATTTCGGTATTTCTAGAACTTCGAATACGGCGACACCCAATGGTGCGCCAAGCGGTCCTGGCCAAAATGCGGCGTTTCCTGATGGGAGCCCTGGTGGGGTCGGTGGAATTTATTGGGCGTCGGGAGGGGTGGTCATGCCTTTTAACTTGCCCTACCTCACCGTTCGAGAAACGGGGACGACAGTGGTTGGGTTTTTCGGTTCAAACGCCGCCCATTTTCAAGTACACTTTGCCCACTTCAACGCATCCGATCAATGCCCGGCAAATCCGACCGGCTCCGGGTACGGCGTGAATGGGTTTAAAGATGATTCCATCGCGAGCAACGCACCCGGAACTTGGAAGCATGCTCCACTGGCGGCCAACTTGCATTCTTGCAATAATTTAAACAATTCGAAGTCGGTCATTGTTGGAGGGAAGACAGTTCCTCCGTATTCGGCTCGGATTATTTCGATTGGATATAGCAACGGTTCAAAGCACATGGTGGAAGCGTTGCTCCGGCGCGTTGTTTACACGAATTCCTCCATTGCTTCGGGTTCTGACATTACGATTCGCATGACCACTCCGGCTGTCAGTGGTGATCAAACTTGGCACATATCAAGCTTGGCACCTTTATCCAACAATGTGGTCGCAGGGCTTCGATACGACCCGAGCAGCGGCACATTCAAGCAAGTTGGGGGCAACATCAACGCCTACTCAGGATTTGGCGGTTCCCTTCCGCAGAACCAAATTGCTTTCTCAACCGCGGGAAATAGCAAGTACAATGGAGCGGGATATGCACTTCGACCGGTTGGGGGTTCACTCACGGACGCTTCAACGCCAGGCGTTGTGCAAAACATTGATGGGAAAACGTATCCAACTTCGAGTGGTCTGACATCGGTGTCGACAGGCAATAGCTCAGGGACTCTTTATTCGAAAGCGGACACTCCCAATGCGCCACCGTCAAAAGATCTCTCGGCTTCGGATATCCTGGGACACTTGTGCGATAAGAACGGAACTTGTGCGGGATCCACGCAGGATTCGCAAGGGACAACGATTCCCCAAAACAATGCCCATTATATTTCTTCCGGTATTTGGGCCTTTAACTCGCATGGTGGGAAAGGGGATCGAATTACCGTTTATGACTTTTCAGGGAATCAGATTGCCCAATACCAAGGACAGGTTACTGCATCAGATGGGACGACTGTGATTGGGTTCGTCAATAACTATCAATTGATGATTAAGCCAGGGATGAATGTCATTGTGGGGGATGGTCCAAGCAACACGGCGGCAGGCAATTTCATGCTTACGTTAGATCCGACTGATTTTCCATCGAATTCAAATCAGGATCCAACCACATCCAATTTCGTTATCCCGACCCTTGCATTAAGCTACAAGCAATCGGGTCAACTTGGGGCTAAACCGGCTTCATTAACCTTGGGTGGGAATCTTTATGTCCAAGGCCAATTGGTGGGATTTGGTGCTGTGGTGGCAGAAGCCAATACCAGCAGTCCAGCCTCAACTTGGATTCCGCCAAGCAACAATTGGACCAACGGCTGGGCCGGATTAGTGGTCGGAAACAGCAATCAAGGGGCTCCACCGTCGGGTGATACAGGCGACGTCTTTGTGGAAGGAAACTCGCAGGTTTCGAATGTGCCAACGGCCTCTCTTAGCTTGTATGCTCAGGGAACAGCTCAGTTTAATCCGATTCCAGCCACGTTGACCACTTCAGGTTCTCTGGATATGCAGGCTTTTGGGACCGCTTCTAGCAATTTTGCAGGTGGAAGTAACGGGGACGGAGGCTACTGGGACAACGATCAAATTCCAGGCATCAATGATGTGTTCAATAATTTTCTTTACTTCAGCAATGACGAATCAAAAACAACTCAACTTTTGCGGTGCAGTGGTTGTGAGAATGGTTCCCTTGAGAACGCTTCTACAGGAAAGACAGCGCAAGATCTTTTTGGTGCCGTTACAGCAGATACTTCTCTCATGAATTACTTGGGTGGGTCAGCCGTACCCGGAACGCCTCTCGATCTCTATCACTACACACTTCTTTCACAGTATAAATCGACACAAGACAGCAAGTGGCTTACAGATTTTGCGCCCTTTGCTGGGCCAATTCCTCTCAATGTAAGCGATCCAGATTCCGTGGAGCTTGCCATCTTGTCCTCCATGAACAAATATGCGGAACAAGCCTACTCCGGGAATCAGCAATTCGGACTTTATCTTGCAAATGGGGCTCCGACAAGTTCCTACACAGCGCAAGACATGGCTTTTCGGGGTCTTGTTTATGCGAGAAACGGCTTCCAAGCCAATCCGGCCAACTATCAATTTACGATGCAGGGAACCTTGATGACACCGCAAGGACCCGTGGAAGTGGATAATGCCGGCCAAGCCAACTTCATTTACGATCCGACTCAGATCATGCAGTTCTATCAAGACCCGAACATCCAAGGCAACCGTGTGGACATTCAGTGGGTTACTGTCTGGTGAGTGGCAAAGGTTTTTCTTTGCTTCCTCAAGAACCCCCTTCCTAATCAGACCCTGATCTCCTGACAAGGAGCCCCACGTTTGGAAGAAGAGAAAAAGTTAAGAAAAATACGGGAAGAGTATGAAGCACTTCTCCAAGAAGCGGCTGTTCGGAAAGAAAGACGCAGCACCCCTCGCTTAAGCGGAACCATTCCAGTAACCTTGAAAGAGAAGACGGCCGAGGCACATTTGTTTTCATTGGACGTCGGGCTTGGAGGAATTCGCCTGGTGTGGGATGAGCCCTTAAAACTTGGTGAGCATTATGATCTTGCCGTGGCTCTTGATGCCACCCGAACCTGGGTTCACTTGCAAGCAGAAGTCATCTGGCAAAAAGCACAAGGCAAGACCTATGAAATTGGGATGAAATTCACGAGTGTTGAAGAAAGCGAAAAACGAAAGCTCAATGCATTTCTTGAAGAAGCCACTTACAACATCCAGGCAGCCGTTTCCGCCTCCGGTTTATCCGGTCCTGACGAAGAAAAACGTCGCTTTGCTCGCGTTCCACGTCTTTTTTTGGCCCTCATCGAGACCAAAGAGGGAGGAGCTGAAAAACTTTCAGGACTCATTGTTGATATTTCCTTAGGAGGAGCGCGTCTCATCAGCAGCCGGCGCTTGGAGGAGGACCAGGTGGTGGTCCTGCACATTGAGCTTGAAGAAAACAACGTGATTTCAGTTCCATCACGAATTGTTTGGTCGAATCATGTGGATGCGTTGAAAAAATTCCAACATGGGGTGGAATTTGTTCACGCCGTCGAGTTTAAGGATTATCCCGATGAAGTCCGAAGCGTCTTAGACACCTACATTCACTATCAAAACACGATGAAAGAGCTTAACTTAGTGCAAACCTTGCTCGAAGTGATGCGTGAAAAAGGCAAGAAATCCAATTGAAGCGGCTGTCATTCCGAACGAAGTGAGGAATCTTACTTTTTAAAAGAGATTCCTCGTCGCTGCAAAATTGAAAAGGCAAATGACAGCTCCTCGGAATGACAGATTATCTAGACTCGCTTCAGGAGTAAACTGACCCCAAGCCCACCGCTGACGCACAACGTTGCCAGCCCTCGTTCAACGTTTCTTCTTTTCATTTCGTGAAGCAAGCTCACCACGATTCGAGCTCCACTTGCCCCAATCGGGTGACCCAGAGCGATGGCCCCACCGTTGACATTGACTTTGTCTAATTCGAGCCCAAGTTCTTTTTGGCAAGCTAAGACTTGGGCAGCAAAAGCCTCGTTTAGCTCAATGAGTGAAATGTCGCTTAAGCTCAGTTTGGTTTTTTCGAGGAGACGTTTGATGGAGGGGACTGGCCCGAGACCCATTCTTGCGGGGTCGACCCCGATGCTCAAGGAGCCCATGACCTCTCCGAGAGGTTTCAAGCGAAGTGAATCCGTTGCCTTCTCCGATGCCACAAGAAGTGCGGCTCCTCCATCGGTCACTCCGGAAGAATTGCCTGCGTGAACACTCCCTTTGGGATCAAAAACAGGAGGAAGCTTTGCAAGGCTTTCCAACGTGACGCCGGTTCGTGGGTGTTCGTCTTCGACAATATGTTCCGAGAGGGGAACAATTTCTTCCTTGAAGTATCCCAACTTCTTGGCTTCTTGAAAACGATTTTGGGATTGCACCGCATAAGTGTCTTGCTCTTTCCGTGAAATGTTGTACTCTTTTGCTAGTCTTTCCGCGGTTTCCCCCATAAGCTCTTTACAAAGAGGGCACATGAAGCCATCCTGATAATTGGCATCGAACACCAGGGCATGTCCAAGCCGATAGCCTTCCCGAAGTTTCGGAAGTAGATAAGGAACATGGGTCATGCTTTCGGTTCCACCCGCCAAAACCAACTCTGCATTTCCGGCGACTATTTCATTGACAGCGCACAAGATGGCTTGTAGTCCCGAAGCGCAGGCCATGTTGACGGTGTAAGCTGGTTTATCCTCCGGTACTCCCGCACCCAGTGCAATTTGGCGCGCGAGGTTCGGACCATTGCCTGCTTGTCGGGCATTGCCAAAAATGGAAAGATTAACATCCGAAGGCCTTATTCCCGCTCGGCGAATGGCGTCTTTGGCAGCAGCCACGCCAAGCTGGACAGCAGAGAACGACGAGAGTAGACCATTCAGTTTTCCGATGGGTGTACGAACTGGCGCGACTAAGTAGATTTTTGGGATGAAGCTCATGAACTAAAGGTGCTTGTTAAACCATTCAAGGATTTGATCGAGGCGGAAAACGCGGTGCCACGGCTTTCCAGTCCGGGAAAGATCGTGGGATTCACCTGGAAAACGAATGAATAAAACTTCGCGTTTCAATTTCTTGAGCGAAGCAAAGAGTTGCTCGGCTTGCTCGATGGGACAACGATAATCTTCTTCGGAGTGAAGAATCAAGAGGGGAGTATTGATTTTGTGCACGGAAGAAATCGGAGACATCTTGAGATAGGCTTCTGGTTTTTCCCAAGGCAGACTTCCAAGGTTCATCTCCCCCCAGAATCCGTAGTCGCTTGTTCCGAAGAAGCTGTGTTCGTTGGTGACAGAACGCATGGTGATCGCGGCTTTAAAGCGGTCGGTATGTCCAACAACCCAGTTGGTCATAAAGCCACCATAACTACCCCCCGCCACGCCCAGACGCTTTTCATCAATAAATCCTTGCGTGAGTGCGGTGTCCATAACGGCCATCAAGTCTTGGTAATCCAGGTTCCCCCAATCTCCTTTAATGGCTTGGCAGAAGGCTTGGCCGTATCCCATGCTCCCACGGGGATTGGAGTAAACCACCACATAACCTTGGCTTGCCAGAAGTTGAAACTCGTAAAAGAAGCTCCAACCGTACATCGCCATCGGACCACCGTGAATCGCCAAAATGGTCGGATACTTTTTCCCCTCCATAAAATCAGGAGGTTTCAGGATCCAGCCTTCGACCTTGGTTCCATCCGGCGACTGAGAGAGAAAGTGTTGAGGTTCACCGATCGGGAAAGTGGTCAAGAAAGAATTGTTCACTTCGGTTAACCGTTTCATATCGCCAGACTTCAGATCAACCCCCCACAAATCATTGGGTGTCATGGGGTTGCTTTGTCCAAGAACCCCGCGGTCTGCGTTCAAAGCCGTGCTCCAGCCAAAGGTAACCTGCTTCCCTTTTCCGATTCCCCTCTGACTTCTGTTTTGTCGATTGACCTCAAGGAGATAAGTCGCTCCTGAATCACTCGCCGAGACGTAAAGGGATTGTCCATCCTTACTCCAGCAAGGGGTTTCACCATGGCTAAGCGCCCGAAGATCATTGATGCTCTGATCCCCCACAGGACGATCAAGGTTCTTCGTCAGGCATTCTAATCGACTTCCGTCAACGGACACCACCCAAAGGACCATGTTGGAATACCAGTTATAGGGCTCATCGGTTCCTGTGAAGGCCACTTCTTTCCCATCGGGAGAAAAAGCAGGATGTGAAAAATAATAGTTTCCCGGGGTCAAGTTTTTGGGTTCTCCGCCGCCAGCCGGGATAAGATAAATGTATCCTAAGGGTTCATAATCACAATCAGGAT
>JABDET010000056.1:2325-3237 GCA_013286945.1 Candidatus Melainabacteria bacterium | reverse complement strand
AGGCGATCCATCTTCCATCCGGAGAAAACGTTGGAGCATTGGCCTCGTGTTCCCCAAAAGTGAGTTGGGTGACTTTTTCGGTTTCGATTTCAAGGAGGAAAAGTTGGCTTCGCTTGTTGTGGACGAAACCACTCCCATCCAGTTTGTACCAGATTCGTCTTATGACTTTCACATCGTCATTGTATTTTTTGTAAAGATCTTCTTCAGGCTTTGCCTTCTCGGGAACCAGTCCTTTATCCCCAATGAGGGCTGCCGCGAAAACCAGTTTCTTCCCATCAGGGCTCCAAGCAATTTGCAAAATGTCGTTTTTATATCGGGTGAGCTGGCGTGCTTCTCCACCGTCTCGTGCCATAACAAAAATCTGTGTATGCTCCCCTGTTTTCCCTAGGAAAGCAATCCACTTTCCATCGGGTGAAAAGATTCCAGAATGGTCGTGAGGTCCTCGTGTAAAGGCGCGAATGTGATTGACGGGCCCTTCAAACGGGACCAGACAAAGAATCGACTTGTATTCGTTTTTTTCAGGATCAAAAGTCTTCTCTACGTACACGATGTCTTTGCCATCGGGAGAAATGATCGGATCCTCGATAAGCTTAACTGAAAAAAGATCGCGAGAGGTCAGTTGTTTCACGTCTTTGTTTGCGAGCGAGAGGTCGGCTTTGACCATTGTGGATTACACTGTTCTTGTTGCCGATTCATTTTCCTTGCCTGTTTTCTTCTGATGTAAATACACTTGGTAGAGCAAAAGAGCTCCGGCAACAGAGACGTTGAGAGAGTCGAGATGACCTTGCATCGGGATCTTAACCAGACTATCGCACGTGTTCTTAAGGAGAAGGCTTAATCCTTGATGTTCATTTCCTCACCACCAAAATGAAATTGCCCAATCGGAGGCTTACACCGGCCAAGCTTTTGTCA
>JABDET010000056.1:0-2315 GCA_013286945.1 Candidatus Melainabacteria bacterium | reverse complement strand
CCTTGCTGGAGTAAGGATGGACAATCCCTTTACGTCTCGGCGAGTGATTCAGGAGCGACTTATCTCCTTGATGTTCATTTCCGAGAACCAGCACGAGCGGTTCGGGGTAATCAAACTCGTGATAGTTTTTTTCGCCGGATTGATCGGCACCCACCAAGGTAAACCCAAGTTTTCGAAATTGAAGCAAGGTTTGGTGAAGGTTTCCTACACGGGCTACCGGCACATGTTGAAGAGCACCCGCGGAGGCTTTTGCGGTTCCAGCACCCAGTCCGGCGGCTCGACGTTTGGGGATGATGACACCTGCCACGGAAACGGCATCACAGGTACGCAACAGGCTGCCAACGTTTTGTGGATCTTCAAGATGATCGAGAACGACGATCAGTTTTCGAGTTTTGGTTCGTTCCAGAATCTCCTCAAGCGACGCATAGTCAAAGCTGGACAAGACTCCAACAACCCCTTGATGATCTTGGTTGTGGGCCAACCGATCCAGTTTTTCTCGAGGAGCAAAGAGAACGGGAATCGAATTCGATTCAGCCATCCTCCGGATCCGTTGGAGAATTTCCGACGGATGAGCGGTTTGCAAAAGGAAAATCTTTTCAAAAGTTCTTTCGGCTTTCAAAGCTTCTTCTACGGCGTGTCGACCGTAGAGGAGATTGTTTTCCATCGGGTCTCTTTCCCCTCTCATCCGTTTTTCCAGCGAGGACCCAAGGGTGTATCTTCCACAACAATCCCTTTGTTTTTTAGAGCGACGCGGAGCTCATCCGCTTTTCGGAAATCTTTCGATTTCCGGGCTTCTTCCCTTTGAGCAATGAGTGCTGCAATTTCAGGGGGTGGAGGAGTCGATTCCAACACGTCCTCTAATCCAATTTGAAAGAGCTGATTGACATGCAAAAACAAGGAGGAAACCAGTGCCGCATCCTCTTTGGATAAGGCTTGTCGCTCAAGGTGGGGGTTCAGTTCGTTGATGAGTTCGTGTATGGCTGCCACAGCACGTGGGGTGTTTAGGTCATCGTTCATCCCTTCATCGAATTCCTTTTCGGTCCTCTTTAAGATCTGAGGAAGCTCCAGAAAAGAAGCTCCTTGGGCAGTGGAAACGCGTCGCAAGAAGTCTTGAATTCGTTCAATGGACGACTGGGCGGCTTGAAGGGCTTCGAATGAGAAGTTTAGTTTGTTTCGATAGTGACTCGTCACGTAAAAATAACGGAGCGCTAAAGGAGAAAAGCCTTTGGAAAAAATATCACGAACCGTGTAGAAGTTTCCGAGAGATTTACTCATTTTTCGGCCATCCACAATGAGGTGCTCGGCATGAAGCCAATAATTGACAAAAGCTTGGCCGGTGTAAGCCTCCGATTGGGCAATTTCATTTTGGTGGTGAGGAAAGATGTTGTCCACTCCCCCAGTGTGGATGTCAAAGTGAGGACCGAGAACTTTCATGCTCATCGCGGAACACTCGATGTGCCAGCCAGGTCTTCCCTTGCCAATCTCGGTTTCCCAAAAAACATCGCCGTCTTCAGGATCCCAAGCTTTCCAAAGGGCAAAGTCTGAGGCTTCTGCCTTATCATATTCATCGTGACGAACTCGAGCCCCGACTTTCAGCTCATCCACCTGGATGTGGGCAAGTTTTCCGTAGTTTGGAAATTTGGAAACCCGGAAATAAATGCTTCCATCGTCACCTCGGTACGCAATTTCTTTTTTTAGGAGATCACGGATAATGGCAACCATTTCCGGGATGTGGTCTGTGGCACGTGGGAAAAACTCGGCTTGCTCGATTCGAAGCGAAGCGAGATCTTCGAAAAATGCATCGACATACTCTCGCGTGTACTCCGACAGGCTGATTTGTTTTTCGCGCGCCCCACGGATGGTTTTGTCGTCCACGTCGGTGAGGTTCATGACTTGAATGACTTGATAATGGGAAAGCTTAAGCCATCGGCGGAGAACATCTTCGAAGACATACGTGCGAAAATTGCCAATGGTCGGGAAATTGTAAACCGTGGGGCCACACGTGTACAGTTTGACAACACCGGGGGTTATGGGATTGAAATTTTCCTTTTTTCGACTCAAGGTGTTGAAAAAAATTAGGCTCATCGCTTGAATCGTTCGTTCTGTTTGGGCTTTCGCCCTTGTGTGAGAGGGTCTCTTGTTGTTTTCACGAAGTCGTGAATTATGCGGGGAGTAGGGCATTTCGTGAAGAGAGGTTTGTTCGGACTTTTCATTTCTTCGCTTTTGTCTTGTCATGTTTTTGCTGACACAAAGTCAGGAAATGTGAAGGATATTTTTCACTCAGACGCCACGTCACTGTCCCTTGCCTTTAAAGA
>JABDET010000055.1 GCA_013286945.1 Candidatus Melainabacteria bacterium | reverse complement strand
ACTCGTCAGCGATTCCGCGTGGATCATCCAAAACAAGGGATTGACACTCGAGATCCAAGAGATTGACTCGAATGTGGTGGTCAATGCCGATCTTCAAAAAAACGGTGGAAGCCATGCGAAATGTCGTAGAGAATGCGGTTCGTTTCACGGCGCAGGGAGCTATCACCATTACCATCAAGAAGGAAGGGGATTTTGGAATCACAGAGGTTGCGGATACTGGACCGGGAATCGACGCGTCAGTCTTATCAAAACTCTTCAGCAAAGAACTGGTTCTAAGCGGTCGGCCTGCAGGAAAGGGAGAAGGAACCGGCCTTGGCCTCTATATCGCAAAGAGCTTCATGCAGCTTCAACAAAGCGATATATCCTTTCGCTCTAAGCCTGGAACAGGAAGCACCTTTGTTTTCAAATTGCCCCTTTTTCAGGGTTCGTTCAATGAATGAAAAAAGGGCCAAGAAAAAAATAGCCATTGTCGAGGATGGGGAAGCCTTCCGACTCATCTTTCGAGACCTTCTTGAAAGCCAGGGCTTTGAAGTGCTCGAAGCCGAAGATGGCAAAAAGGGCTGGGAACTGATCAGGAATACAGAACTTGATTTGGTACTGCTCGATCTGATGCTCCCGGGAATGAATGGCTTCCAGGTGTTAGCAAAAATGCAGGAATTCGAAGCCACGCGTGTTATTCCAGTGATTGTTGTCACGGCCCTTGAAGACGAATCCTTTAGTCAAAAGGCGTTAGAGCTAGGAGCGTCGGAATGCCTGGTCAAAGGCACGGTTACCCCGGACCAGATCACTGACAAGATTCGGCAAATCCTTTCACGCTAGTGTCTTGTCGCGCAAGTTTCTATACATCCGTCTTGACCTTTCGCGAATGGATTTCCGTCCGTGGGGGACCCATTTCTAACGGCGGGAACCGGTATATATCGCGTATGCGACCGGTCGACGTTAGAAATGGGAGTACCACGGACGGAAGGGTACCATGAGCGAAAGTATGAACGATTGTATAGAAACTTGCGTAGTCTCACAAAAACGCTCCGAGAGAAAGGATTTTCTCTTGAAAAACCTTGGCTTGTTCCGGAATGCCGCTTAAAACGCACAATTGAGCACCCCATTCCAGAACCGCGTGATCTTGTGGCCAAGAGTCAACGTGGAGCAACAGTGGTCTCATGGTCGCAAGCTCAAATGATTCTCCAAGTTGTTGCAAGGTGGCCACAAGTTGCCAGCGCGCCATTTCTTCGGCTCCCTCTATCGGCTCAATCCGGAAAAGCCGTTGCCGTTGTTCGTTCACGGGAAGCACGCGCGCGGCATAGCCGTCTTGAAAATAAAATGCGTCATCGTACTCGAGGAGTCTGGATCGGTACACATTTCTAAGGCGTTCCCCATCTTCCAAGTCCAGGGGGGAGGGATTGGGAAGAAAAAGTGGATCCAAGTGAGTCAGTAGACTGTTAGGCTGAAACACGACCCCCATTCGTCTTTCACGCATCTTAAGGCAGAAATCAAGACTTGGATTATGGTAAGACGTGTCAAAACCCCCGACTTCTTCAAAGTCTTTTCGCTTGACGAGCATACCGTTAGCCACCACCCCTTGGATCTCTCGACGATAACTCGCTTTATCAAAACTTTGCATCAAGTCACGGTAAACAAACGATGGCCCCTTGAAACTTCGTGAAAACACGAGGCCTGCGTGGCTAATTCTCCCGTCCAAGGTAACCAACTTGCTCCCAACGACCGCCACCTCCGGATGAACCTTGGCTTCTTGTAGTAAAGCCGAAAGCCATCCTCCCATAGGCAAAGCGTCGTGCTGCAAGAAAACCAAATAAGGGCCTCGCGCACACGCTGCCCCTCGATGAAAAGCTTCGAATAGCGAGAGATAACCGTAGGTGCAAGACATTCTAACGCGATCGTCTAGACAGCTTAGATTGGTTGGAATCTCTTCTCGAGCGAGATTGTCTACCACGATGATCTCGAAGGGGACTCCATCGGTCACGCGCAAGATTCGATTCACGCATTGTCGTGTTAACATGGGAGAATTGAGAACAGGGATGATAATTGAAACCTCTGGAGCGGATTCTGCTCGAGCGTTTGAACCCGTCTCTCCTTGGCTTTCTCGGGAATAGGAAGGAACCCCATCTCTGGTGGGTACGGTTAGAATGTCACTTGACCAGTCTTCATTGGTAGCCACGTAGTTTATGCAGCATTGATTGATTGTTCTCTCGATTTCATCAAACCTCTCATGAACAAAACGTTTGCGTTGATGAAGCCTTTTCAGGCGATCATACGCCTCCATGAAAAGCATCGAATTTTCTACCAAGGAAATCAGGATTGTTCCCGCACTTGAATCGTCCTCTCGGTTTCCACGTTTGACCAAGCGATCAGCGCAAGCCAAAGCGTAATAAGGAAAAGCTGGATCGAGCCGGTAAGCTTCCTTCAAATGATCGAGGTCTCCCAAGGTGTTGCCAACGTAATAGTGGAGTGATGCCAAGAGAAGCTCAACCAAGTGAGAGGTCGCTGGCCTTTTCTCGATCAACGATTTTGTTATCAAACCGAGGTACGATCGATAATTGAAGTAGGTACTCCAATAGTCATACGGAAAAACATCGTCCATCACATCAACCTCCCAAAAATTTGAAGGGAGATCGATGGCCTCTTTGGCTATTCGGAGCGCTTCCTGAACTTGTTGTCCAGGCCGTCCAAAGTGAAAAAGAACACGAACAAGGTTAAAGCGAAGCACGAGCGACTTGGGGAATTTTTGGATTCCCTCAAGATAAAGATTAATGGCGTCCTGCAGCAGGTCAGCCTTTGGAGGCTTGGCTTCGGTGTAAAACCGAGACGTCGCATTAAGAACAAGTTCTCTTGCCATGTTGTTCAAGAGGGTCGCATTGGGACTTGCGTTAAGCTTTGGTCCCCAGCGATGCAGATTGAGCTCAGTCAATCGATCCGCTGTTTCAACAGAAACAGCAACGCTCCCGAGTTTCTGGTCTAAAATGGCTTCAGGCAAAACTTGACGCTTTCTTCTTGGCCGAGCAGCAAGGAAGGTAGCAAAGCGCAAGTATTGGGAGATAATCCTCGACATCGAAAACTCATCCCGAATCAACTCTGCTCCCTTGCGGGCCCGTTTCTCGAAGCGGGACCAGTTGGCCAGAATTTTTTCTATGGCTCTTCTGAGGTCATGAGCCCCTGGCTCGTAGGTCAAGACACCTTCTTCTTCCCCTGCGTACAACGTAATCATCGAGTCTTTGTGGATCACTAACGCGCACCCCATCCCCAGGGCATCAAGCCCTCGAGTGGACAGCGCACGAGTAAAACGAACATAACTAAATGAAACTTTCGCGTTGCCCAAAAGGCGATAATACGCATGAAAAGGAACATAGCCATTCAGTAAAAGCATCTTCGTATCGGGCATGGAAAAAACTTGATGCAAGAGGCTCATTTTGTCTGGATGAAACGGATGCCCCCAGACTCCAGAAACAAACAAGTCAAGTTCACGTGGCGTTTCAGGCAATTCAGGGAGTGCTCCGATCCCATGGGTCTTCGGGAAAGTGGCTGCAGGCAACCCAGATAAGTGATGGATGTCGTGCCATTCTGTCGGGTCATTGACGATAAGCTCATCGAAAATCGCATACCAAGGATGCTGACTCTGAACGTGCATGTCATGGTCGCCTGTTTGTCCTAACAACGGACAGGAAAGAAGTTGAAGGTTGGAAGGAATGGGTTGCCAGCCGATGTTCGCCACATAAAAGTCGGGTGGATCGCTCGGATCAAAATAGTTTCGGACATCGGCATAAGGGGCATTCGGCAAATCCTTCGGATCAACACCGATGTTCCGAATCTTGAAGTGTCCCCTGTCCCCAGTGTCATGTGAAGGAACATGCGCGTTGGCCAATTGCGCAAGCACCTGTATGCTGGGCTTACGAATGAGGCCGAGAAGATTTCGTGCATGAGGGGCATCGAGATTCTCGAGAAAAGAGATCGCTTTTTCATCGTCACCATCAATCCAATGGGTTACGCCTGAGTAAAACATGGCCTCCCAATTCTTGAAATGACCTAAGCCTGAGAGCGCTTCCTTAGCTTTTCCAACAAGGCCGAGCGCCGCGTAGGATTGCCAGGTGTCGCGATGGCCATGCATCGCTACCGCCGCATAATTTCCGGCGTCAAAAAGTTGGGTACTGGAAGCGATGTCCATGTTTGCTAGCCAACAGATTTAAGAAGTTGCTCTTCTTCCCATCGCTTCAGCTGCTCGGTGATTTCATCCAGATCGCCATCCATGATCTGCTGGGTGTTGTGGAAAGAATCTCCTACACGATGATCGGTAATTCGACTTTGAGGAAAATTGTAAGTACGGATTTTTTCAGATCGTTCTCCTGTCCCCACTTGCTCTCTTCTCATTTTTCCTTGTTCTTCCACTTGCTGACGTTGCATCATTTCGTAGAGGTGTGCGCGCAAAACACGCATGGCTTTTTCTCGATTCTGATGTTGGCTTCGTTCATCTTGACAAGCCACAACAAAACCGGTTGGGAGGTGAGTGATGCGAATGGCTGATTCGGTCTTGTTGACATGCTGTCCCCCTGCTCCAGAGGCGCGATAGGTATCAACCCGAAGTTCACTTGGATTAATTACCACCTCAAATTCTTCCGCTTCAGGAAGAACCGCCACCGTAGCGGTGGATGTGTGAATTCTACCCCCTGATTCGGTGGCGGGAACCCGTTGAACTCGGTGAACCCCACTCTCAAATTTCAAGTGACTCCATGCCCCCTTCCCTTGAATCGAAAAGATAGCCTCTTTCACTCCACCCAGTCCAGCGGCACTCGTGCTCATGAGCTCCGTTTTCCAACCATTTCGTTCCGCATAACGCGTGTACATTCGAAGAAGCTCTCCTGCAAAAATAGCGGCTTCCTCTCCACCGGTGCCAGCTCGTATTTCCATGAGGATGTTTTTACCTTCATGCGGATCTTTCGGGAGCAAGAGAAGCGTGAGTAAGTGTTCGAGCTCATCGCGTCTCGCCTGCAGCCGATTTCGCTCCCCTTCTAAGTAACTGCGAAATTCCGCATCTTTTTCTTCCTTTTGCAAGGCTTCGGTTTCATCGAGATCGCTTTGAACTTTTTTGTATTCTCCGTACTGGGTAACCACTTCTTCAAGGGAAGCGCGTTCGCGCGAAAGGTCACGAACCAAGTTAGAATCGGCTAAGGTTTCCGGGGCACACAGGAGGCGCTCAAGCTCACGACAGCGGGCTTCCACGGACTGAAGCTTATCGAGGATTAGACCCATCGTTCATGGACCCTAGAAAGGGGAGGTGTTATTCAGGGGAAGCAACTTTTTTCTTACTTTTAGTGGCATTGCCTGTTTTCTTGTATTTGGAAATGAACTTTTCCACCCGGCCTTCGGTGTCAACAATCTTTTGTTTGCCGGTGAAAAGGGGATGACACTTGGAGCAAATTTCAACCCGAAGAACCTTCTTCGTGGAATACGAAGTGAAGGTCTCTCCGCAGGCGCAAGTAACCTTGGCTTCAACCCACTCAGGATGAATTTTTGGCTTCATAGCGAGCCTGTATTCGATTTGATTCTAAGCCTCTCCTTCTTTTTTGGGGAAGGAATGGACTTTGCTGGAGAGAAGACTCCAGGGTGATGATTCCATGAATATTTTGATCTTGGGTTGTGGCCGAGTCGGCGCCCGCCTAGCCCAACTTCTTGAAGCCGAAGGGCATCAAGTCACCATTGTTGACCGTGATCGATCGTCTTTTGGTCGGTTGGAGCAGTTTAAGGGAACGCGCATCTTAGGAAACGGCATTGACGTGGATATCTTGAAAAAGGCAGGGATCGAAAAGGCCGAAGCTTTTGCGGCGGTAACCAACGGTGATAACACCAACCTCATGACAGCACAAATTGCCCAAAAGATCTTTAACGTTCCTAAAGTGGTTTGCCGCGTTTACGATCCAAAAAGAGCCGGAATTTACTATGACTTAGGGCTTCAAACTGTTTGTTCAACCACGGTTGGAGCTCGCATGATGAGAAACCTGCTAACCGGTCCTACACTTCTACGCAACTATCACTTGGGGGATGGGACTGCCCAAGCCATTGAAATGAAAGTCGGCCCGCGGGCCTTTGGAAAAAGTATTGCGGAGGTCGAGATTCCACGTGAATTTTCCATCAGTGCTCTCATTCGAGGAGGAACGGTGTTAATACCAGAAAAAACTGAACGCTTACAAGAAAACGATCAGATTTTCGGTGTGGCTTCCACGGCCAGCATCGAAAAAGTAAAGTCGATCATGGATGCTTCTGCCTTGGCCATCAACTACGTGTAATCATGTTTATCATTGTTGTGGGCGGAGGAAAAATCGGCTACTATCTTGTGCAATCTCTGGTTCATGCCGGACACGAGATCGCTGTCATTGAGAAGAGAGCCGATCGTGCGCAAATCATCATGGATAACTTTGGAACCGTGGGGATCATCGGGGATGGGTGCGATCCTCGCATTTTGGAACAAGCTGGCTCAGGTCGAGCCGATGTCATCGTGGCCGACACCGGTGATGATGAAGATAACCTTATTATCTGTCAAGTCGCTAAGCTTCGATTCCGTGTTCCGCATACCGTAGCCCGAGTCAATAACCCAAAAAATGAAATTATTTTTCGAAAACTCGGCATCGATGCAACGGTAAGCTCAACCGATTTAGTCCTTAGCGTCATCGAACAGGAAGTGGCGCATAAGGGAATCATGCCCATCATCGCTTTTCGAAAAAACGGAATGGAAATCGTGGAAACCGTTTTGACCTCCCGCTCACCGGCGGTCGGGAAACCATTAAGCACTCTTGCGTTCCCTGCTCAATGCAAGATCCTCGCTGTTCTTCGTGGCGACGAACTTCTTGTACCGGATGCCAACACGAAACTGGAAGCCCAGGATTTACTCTTTTCGTTGATCAAACCGAGCAGCCTTAATGCCTTGGAAGAACTCCTCGTCGGCCAAACCGAAAAAGTATCCTAGTGTCCTGCCCCTAACAGATCTCTACATCCGTCTTGACCTTTCGCGAATGGATTTCCGTCCGTGGAGGACCCATTTCTAACGGCGGGAACCGGTATATATCGCGTATGCGACCGGTCGACGTTGGAAATGGGATACCACGGACGGAAGGGTACCATGAGCGAAAGCTCAAGCGGTCGTAGAGCTATTAGCGTGACAGGGCACTAGAAGAGCTTGATGAGCATTTCCGCCATGTGATCGAGTTCTAAGATCGGAATGCCGATTTTCCTCGCTTCATCCTTTTGTTGTGAAGAACTGTATCCCCAGCTTGCCAGGGCTACCTTTGCCCCAAGGGATTTTACGCTTCTGACTTGGTCTAGCAGGTCATCCACGAAAACGATTTGATGGAATGGCTTCTTGTAGGTGGAAGCAATGAGAGACATCTGTTTCATCTTATCCACCGTGTTTTCTTTTCCAATAACCTCTAACGAAATCCCTTGGGTCGAGAGTAGGCGCTTCACTGAATCCGCGTATTTTGTGGTGGCGATCACCACTTTGTCAAAATGCTTTTCTAAGATTTTCACTTGCTCCAAGATTCCTGGATACGGATGCTGAAGCGCACACCATTTTTCAAAATGCTTTTCTTGCCATTCTTTGCGAAGTTGATAAAACATTTGTTCAAAGAGTGCTCGTCCATCCGATCGCTTCCTCAGTGCCTCCTCCTCACTTTCTGACATGGTGGCTGGATCGCGATCAGGATGTTCACTGATCCAATGCATAAGAAGTACAAACTCTTCCCCAACTCGCACGAAGAATCGTCCACGTGTAAAACGATTCTCCAAGTCGCTAACGGCTGGAAGAGGCCATCTGAGCTTTTGGAATGCTTCTACGGTAATGACATAACATTCATGGACGCTCTGCCACAACGTCCCATCAAAATCTAACGCAATCAGTTGCACCTTACGTTCTCCTTCGATGGTTCCATAACAGTTGAGTTCCCGAATGGAATAAATCGACTCCTTAAAAAACTCTTCGGTATTGGGCTGAATAATCTCTTCCTTGAATGCCAGGATCCCTTCTTTTTGAGGAAGGGCGCGTCGAACCGTCCGTGGCCTCGAATAGAACTCACGCAATTCTCTTTCTAGATCCTTGTTGTTTGTTTCGATGCAGGTATTGCCATCTTCCCAAACGATCGTGGCCAGTGGCTCTTCAGGAGCGATCAGTTGATTTGGGAAGCGATAAAGTGAAATCTTCATGGATCGAAGAGACAAGAAAGGTATTCATACATTGGAACATCCATGGCTTTAAGCGTTTCTTTCCCCCATAATCGATCCCGTGGAGAAAAAAAGGAAGCCATGCTCTGCGCAAAGTATTGCATGGGCCCGGCTTCGCTGTAGCCTGACATGAACTGATGCCCTGATTTTCTTTGCTTGCAAGCAAAAAATAATCCTTGAACCACTGGGGATTTCAAGGATGCGAAATTATCTTGCCCAAGTGCATGATCATAAGCATGCCCAAGAAGAATCAGGGGAAGATTCTCGAAGCTCGAATGACCAAGAGCTTCCTCATGAATGTAACACGATTTTAAACTTGGAATATAACCTCCAGGCACCCCCCGAATTTGTTCTGAGAATGCTTCGAACAATGGCCAAAACTTCAATGATTCTATCACGAAAAACTGGATCCCAAATTCAAAACATCGTCTGGTGATATCCTCCGGGACAAGACGAAACCGGAACAGGAGGGTTTGGTATGACTCTTCGTTGTTGGCTCTAATGAGCTTCTCGAGCGGGGTATCGCCATGACTTGGCAACGTGTAACAATGAGATTCTCTCGAAGAATAATCCTTAAGCTCTTCGCGGTGCACATACGAATCGAACAGAAAAGACTCCCCTTCTTCGGAGAGCCTTTTCTTAACAAGTGTTTCTGTTCTTTTCGTTTTTTTCTTTTCGCCGGAGAGGGGGTCATCAATGGACTGCCGGATGGAGGTCGAAATCGATCCTCTCTTCCCATGCGAGGATGTTCCTCTTTTTTTTCGATAACCAACATTGTTCGGATCTAGAACTCCGAGACTAACAAAAACCTGATCCACAGTCATCCCTCCCCCAAGGTATGGCCTTGTGTTCACCTTTGACAATTGAATGAACGAGGGGCTGATGGTCTAGAGATGTCAGCCAAGAGCCTTTTACGAATCACTTGAAGCTCATGGCGCATTCTTTATATATCACCCCATTATATACGCTCTCTGTCAACAAATGGAAGAGGTTTTCTTCCTCCAAATATTAACAAATTATGAATATTATGTCACGTCGACTTCAAAAAAAGTACAAATTAAGAACTCGAGCTCTTCTTTTTTTGCTTCAATTTGTCTAACGATGGTGTATCGGCTTGATTGGAGTCCCCCATTGGTTGAGTGTGGAGGGCAGATTCCATAAAAATCGAAAGAGTCTATGCTAAGGTTAGCAACAATGAGGAGGGTGGTTTGAAAAGAACAGAAAATTGGGATGCGGAAGCCGACATCATTCTTGTTGGTGGTGGTTCAGCCGGAGTTTCCGCCTCGATCGCAGCCTCAAGACTTGGCAAATCAGTCATCCTGGTTGAGCGGTACGGATTTCTAGGCGGAACCGCTACAGCGGCAATGGTTGGCCCCATGGCCACCTTCCACACTCGATCTGGAAAACAAGTGATCAAGGGGATCCCAGAGGAAATCGTTGACGAGCTTGTAAGTAGTGGCGGATCTCTGGGTCACATCAAGGATACCATTGGAGTTTGCTCAACCTACACCCCTTTTGAACCAGAAATCCTAAAACTTGTCCTCCTCTCTGCTGCTCGCCGCGCAGGGGTCAACATTCTTTTCCATAGTTGGGTTCACGAAACTCTCCAAAAAAACGGTCGAATTGAGGCGATCCGGCTTTACACCAAAGGTGGAACGGTAACACTTAAAGGAAAAGTTTTCATTGATTCTTCTGGAGATGGTGATGTCGCTGCTTTTTCCGGTGTTCCCTTTAGTGTGGGTGAGAATGGCGTTCGCCCGCAACCGATGACATTCATCTTTAAAGTCGGAAATGTGAAACTCAAAGAAACAGTAAACTACATCCTCTCTCATCGAGAAGAGTTTTGGCACGAAACCTTGTTTGATGACTTAGCCAACACGCCGGTTATTGGTGTTTCAGGATTCTATTCTTTTTGGAAAGAAGCTCAAGCCAAAGGAGAAGTTGATATTCCAAGGGATCGGATTCTCTTTTTTTCTGGCATTCGACCAGGCGAAGTCGTGGTGAATACCACACGAATCATTCAAAAAAATCCGCTTAATCCTTGGGATTTGAGCCACGCTGAGGAAGAGGGGAGAAAACAACTTTCTTCACTTCTTGTCTTTTTCAGAAAGTATATCCCCGGTTTTCAAGATTGTTACTTGGTTCAAGCCGCTACCCAAGTTGGCGTGCGTGAATCAAGAAGAATTCATGGGGATTACACTTTGACCGCCGAAGATGTATCCGAAGGTCGAAGCTTTTCAAATGGAATTGCTAAGGGGGCCTATCCCATTGACATCCATGATCCCGAAGGGAAAGGAATTATCTTGAAAAATGTGGGTGGGAATGGATCCTACGACATCCCCTACCCTTGCTTGATTCCTCAAAAAGTTGAAAATCTCTTAATGGCTGGGCGATGCATTTCCGCCACGCACGAAGCTTTGGGTTCTTGCCGCATCCAGGCTACCGCGATGGCGATTGGACAAGCGGCGGGAACGGCGGCTGCTCTTTCCTTAGATAAAAAAGGAGAAGTTCGCCAAGTTTCAATACCAGAACTTCGAAACCGCCTCACTCAAATGGGTGCTCTTCTATGAAGTCAATTTTTGTATTCTTGATCTTCTTCTTTTTCTTACCTTTTTTTGCTTACGCGATTGGCTTGCGACTAACGGGCGATCGCATCCCCCCTTCTTTTATTGAAGAGCGCTTGAACGAAACCGTGAAGTCTCTGTACGGACCTGACGCTAATCTCCAACCCATTCAACTCTCATTTCTTTATCCTTATCAAAAAAAAGATGTGGCTTTCTCTCTTCATCTTGGAAAAGAAAAAGTTATCCCTCTTCATCTGATTGTCACCGATGAAGAAATCCCGAACGTTGGTCCACCCCTCTTGCTTTTTAGCGATCATCCGGAAATCCTAACAGAAAATGGACTCTTGTTTTCTGCGGGGATCATTTTTTTTGCGATCTGTTCGCCTCAATTACTATCATGAAAATGGGGCTGGACAGCCCCCGCGCGCTCTCGTCATTCGGGTTGATAACAAAAATGACGAACCGGCATTCATTCACGTGTTGGATACTCCCCTCACCCCATCAAAAGATGAAATGGGAACCGGCCAACGCGCCACCCTTCTTTTCCTGACCCGGAAGAAGGCTAACTTAGGTTACATTGTTTCCATCCCCCCCAAAAACCATGTCACCCTTTCAAGACAGGTGATGAATGCCGGAGAACTGGTGACCGGGTTTGTTGAAATTTTAGAACTCCAAGGTCGACCTCTTCAGCTGACCGCTTTGGCAGAAGA
>JABDET010000054.1 GCA_013286945.1 Candidatus Melainabacteria bacterium | reverse complement strand
ATGATAAGGGGTCGTGATCAGGATGTCAATTATTGATGCAACAAAAGACATTGTGGTACGTGCAAGGACAAAGGCTGCCGAAACCTATGGAAAGTCGCAAAAGTTAGATGCATTTCTCGAGGGCCTTCGAGAACTTGGGGACTTATATCAAGCAGGTGAACTTCCACCAGCGTTTGATGCAGTGATAAGAAAGTTTGGGCAGTTGAGTGAACTGATTGGTGGTTCGGTTGGCCGAGATGCCTCACTGGCGCAAGAACTTCTCTTGAAGGGTGAAACCGAGCCAGTTAGACGGGCAGTCCTTGATGGAAACCACATTGCTTTGTGCGAGGCATTTTTCGCAGACGGTCCGCATACGATCATCGGCGTCGTTGCATCAGCGAGCATTCAAGAGCGTATGAGGGATGTCTTTACAGGCTTCAAGGGCTAATTAATTTGATTGCAAACTGGGACCACGTCCCAATCTGAAATAGCTTGAGGTGTAATGATGAAAATGGAACTACCTCCTTTAACAGTACATCATAGGAATGGTTTTGCCACAGAATACAATAACAAAATAGTAAGGGGCTCTCTACCATTACAATCCCGAAAGGCTGGGGTAATTGAGTACGAACAAAATTCCGCTCCATGGTTGCCTGATAGTGTAATCATTCGAGGAAACAACGGGGATGAAGAGCATATTCCGGAGGTATGGATTGAATCAACACTGAGAAATTTTCTTATGGTGAGAAATGCGTATAGAACACTTTATCAAGGAATTGTCTCGAACGGGGAGACCCATATAGCACAATTCCATCAAGAGGGAGCTTTGATAGATAACTGGGTATTAAGCTATACTGTCACATCCCGGGGTGAAGTGAAAAATGCAGAATTGCAATTCAGAGAGTGCACCATAGTAACCGAACGAGTCAAGCTTCGAGGCTCCATTGATTCGACTGGTCACGAAGTCTTTTTGAAAGGGCGTAATTTCTATGGGAATCCGATTCCAATTAAAAGCAGACTTCTTGTAAGTCTTAAGTACATCAATCGTCGTGCTTACGAAATGAATGGAAGATAAATGAGGAACGCCTATTCTTACTCCAGAGTAAAGAGCCCACTTCGTTAGGAAACCAAATGCACGCTAGCGGAACAGACACGCACACCAAACCAGCGAAACAATCCAATACTCCGCTATTAATATTAACAAAGATGAGATAGGCCATGACGATAATTGCCGATCGAGCATTAAATCATGATTTACTCTGGGTTATTGGCAGCGTTTGGTGTGTGTTTGCGAACTTGACTGAAAGTGCACGCGCTTTACTCTAAGCGGATTTGCGATAGCTGTCTAGTGGATTTGCAAAAGCCACGATGACATAAGGATCTGAAATTGGTGGCTGTTTAAGGCGGCTTGTGGATTGATTGGCTTCATTTTCCAGTTTTTTCACTCGTTCATTCAGCTCGCCAATGCCTCTGTTGAGACTTTGAATGCCCTTTTTTACACCGTTTAATTTTCTAGAAGCCAAATGGAGTTCTTTATTATCCGCTTGTAGCTGCCTTTCATCTCGCTGTAAAAGTTTATTCGTTTTCTGAATGAGATTGAAGGCTTGCTTTTGAGCCGCTTCGTGACGATGCTCCGCCCAAGCGGCAAGAAGAGGTTCAGCGATGAAAGCGGCGGCTCCAAGCGTTGCTCCGCCAAAGACAAACGGGGCAGTGTGCAACATCATTTGAGCTAAAGTATGACCTGCTTGCCATCCTTCGATTCCACCGAGAGCGGCCATGATGGCCATGGAGGTGGCGCCTCCCACGACTCTTAGGGGGGTGAGCTTTGTTTGAAGTCTTCCCAAAAACGAAGGGGACTGAGAATCCAAAAATTCTGAAATCTGACTTTCTTCCTGAGTAAGGAAAGTAACCGCAGATTCCGCAACTGGCTTCACTGCTTGTTTTTCGGCTGCAAGCCAAGCTCGAGGATTGAAGTTAACCAAGTTTATCATTCTCGGCGTCATGGCCACCCCTCGCTTCGAGTAACAATTTCGCTTAATGTTTTTATTGTATCACCTTAAGCCCAAATGTCAAGCGATTTTGTAAGATGGGACACGTCCCTTTAAAATTAAGACATTGCGTTTGAAATGAGACCCCGGCCTTCTCCTCGTGTTCCACTTGTTTACAATTTATTCATTGACTTACTCTAATGGTTATGATAGCATTTTGGTATTCTGTCAAAGAGGAGCTAGTACATTATGATAGGGAAAACGAGACTTTCATCAGTTTATCTTGCGGTTTTGGCTTTGGGAGTTTCCATCCCAGGATGCGGCACCGCAAGGTCAAATGAGCAGGGACAAACGGAAACTTCTCGACCAGAGCTTACCCCCAAGCAGCAAGCTCTGTGGAAGGAGCAAGACGATCGAGTCAAGGCTGAAAATGCCGAACGGCGTAGTAAATACTGGCAAGACTACAGGGAAGATGCTTCGAGAGATTGGACAGAGCGCGATTTCGTTGTTAATGCGGAAGAAAGTGACGGGTTACGGATGCTTGAGGAGCACATTGGCTTGGAGAAAGAGTTATGGCATAACCATGAGCGGGTTAGAATAATTCTGAAGGGACAAGAAGACACCCCTCTTAACGAACTTCATGTAGAAGAGAGAACTTCGAGAGGAGATTGGTTGGTTGCGACTGTCATTACTTTAAGAACCTCGGAAGACTATAGGAATCAAAACCACGCTTCTTGTCAGATAACTTTTAGCCGTCCTAGCCAAAGCACATCGGCCAGCCATTCGGTTCGACGTGTAGTCCTGAAGACTCAATATATCAGAGAATATGATGGAGGTGCGTTGATTCCGAGTTCCTGGAAAAAAACGGTTTACGTTCTCCATGCTGAAAATGATTTGGTCATGGGGTCGGACATAAAGCCCGGTACCATTTTAGATCACCGCATCACCGAGTACAAAAGCATTGGAGGCCGGAAATGAACACAATCATGGCCCTGCTTGAACCGGGTACCGCTGTCATGACAGCAAGCGGTAGAAATCCGTTCGTAACATCCACAATAGCTCGTCGCTGTGTCACAGAGTCGGATGAGGATGAATCTAAGCCGTTACTTATCCTCTTTGATTTTCGAACTGGAAGCGTTTTGCAGCAGCCACGTTATGCGGATTCTCATTCCCGGGGGGTGCCTCAGTTAAGTCCGGCCGAGCTGCTTGAAATTAAGAGATTCGGGTTTTCAAGTACACGAAATGTGATTGATAGCCCTAGCCGGGAGTCACGATTTTTCGAATTAGGACATGGGACAGTTCGGTACGAACCAGATTGCTTCACCGGCAATGATTCCAAGGTTGTGCTTCAACATGAGGGGGGCTCTGAAACGGAATTGCGCTTTATCAAGGTAGCAAACACCTACCCACGCCCTCCAAGAATCAAACTAACGAGAGACCCGGGTCCTGCTACAGGTATTTTTGAAGACGGATACTCGTGCCGGTATTCGAGTATTCAACAGATTAACATGGGGACCAGATCTTCGCAGATGACTCAGTATCTTGGTGGATTCAATCGTTTGGAATACGAGATCACGGGAGATGGGAAAGTTGCCAATGGACGATTCGTTATTGATAACAGCGAGTTGACCACGTGCCCTGGATCGACCATACCGCTTGAGGGGAGTTTGAGCTCTGATGGGGAACTGGTGACTTTGCGCGGGGAAGGTCCTCGCGGCTGTGCAAGAGGAGCACAGGATACAACTTATCTTTTTGAAAGTCGACCAATCATTGCCGCAAAATATTTTGTCGATCTGGCGAAATGTTCATGAAACAGCAATATTTTTCTATTGATTTGGGCCTGACAAAGGGGTAAAATAAGGGAAACACCATTTTGTGGAACGGAACCTTGCGATTCATCCCGAAAAAATGAACGCCAATCCTGGATCAGGAGGAACTTAACAATGGAGGTAATAACTGGCAGTCGTTTTCGATCAGACTCACTGACAATTGAGGTGCTTAATCGTGACCCAAATGTGTCGAGCAAAGTAAGAACAGGGTCGCTTCCTTTACAGGGATCAGGGGCTAATTTAGTCTATGAGCAAAACTCCCTGCCCTGCCTCGGGGACAGCGTGGCGATCGACGCAAGAGACGGCACCACACATAATTTTCCAAGACTGAGAGTTGAGCCTACCGAAATAGAATTCGTGAGAGGCACAATACCCAGACCACAGGAAAGTTTTATTACAGTGAGAAACGAATCGGGAAGTGTTTACCAAGAAATCTTTTCGAATGGGCAGACCAATGTTGCCGCGTCTTCTGATAATATTTTTTTTGGGCATAACCTCGTGAGATACACCGTCACGCCGCATGGTAAAATCGAAAATGCAGAGTTTTGTTTTTCCGCGGATGAGCGGGTAGCGCTTCAGGGATGCATTGATTCCACAGGAAAAGGGGTAGACTTGAAGGGGGATCGTCCGGATGGGATGAATGTCGCGATTATTCACACGCCTCCTGTCAGTCTTCAGTTCATCAATCGTGCGGCGCTTGAGAAGGCTCATGCTCAACCAAACGCGTTAGACTCATAACAAAGGAATTGTTAACAATTTGTTAATGGACAGAATTCTCTATTTTTGCTAACCTGTGATATCAGTTCAATTTGATACAATATTACGCGAAAGCGAGGCAAGGCAAGCATGAGGGAAATCAGAGCCGTTGGTACATTGCAAAAAAGCCTTAGTAGGTTTAGCGAACTGCAGTCAAGTGGCAAAGGGACAGTTCCTGCGGGGCAGTGTGAACGATTGATTAGCAGCGTGAATTTTCACATGGAACGGGTTGCAAACGAAGCCCCCGATCTTGCCTTGGTGGTCGTAAGTACGATGAGTGCTCTCTTGGCAGCAAATCAAAATCATACCAGTAAACTTGATCAAGGTCACTCTGGCATTCAAAATAGACACGCCCTAGCAGTAGATTATGAACGGTTGACCGGAGCTTTTCTTGATCAAGTGAGTTCGTTACTCGCATCAGCGACTTCGGGTAGCCATGTAGGAGTAGCGGGAGCGCGAATCGCTGCAGCGGTTCAGAAAAATCAACCCCTGGTGACACTCGATGCGAAAACCGGATACGAGGGCATTGAAGACGAGCAGGGTTGCTAATCTGATGGAGATTACTTTTTTATGATTCGTCCAATGTCGAGTCCTTTAGCAAAGATAGCTTCTGCCACACTGAGACAGGCAAGCGAAGCGTCACAATTCTTTCATGGAGACGAAGCGCAGATTAGATTGAATGAGGTTTATGAATGTGGGCTGATATCACTCGGACATGAACTTGCTAGACTCGCCAAGGCTCCAAACCCAGAGGGATGGGCACTTAGACTGCATGGCAATCGCGGAACCGATGAAGAAGGGTCCCCAGTGAATCTGAAGGAAGCGAATGAGTTATACGCAGGCTTGTTCGACTGGATTGTTCAAGCATCGGCCCCATCGCATGATAGCTCAGGAGATACCCCAGGACCCCCGAGCTTGGAGACGATTTTGGCCAAAGGCAATTTTACAGGCGGTTTTTGATCAATCATTTGAAAAATGGGTAAAATGGCATAAGAATACGCACAAGGAGGATTGCAAAATGACACAAGCCCCACGTCTTGAAGAAAACCCAACGGCGGTTCAGGTGATTGAGCGTCCAAACGAATCAAGCAAACCATCGTCTTTCGCGTTAAGAAGTGCTCGCTTGGAACTTTTAGCCGATTCTGAAGCTATGGTCGATGGGAATGTTGTCCTTTGTGAAAAGGATGGCGCCGAGTTTTTACTGGTAGGGGTCAAGGGAACGATTCTCGATAAGGAATCAAAGGCATCAATTAAATTAAGACAAAATCGCTTTGAACAAGAAATCTTTACTGATGGGCAAGTGAAGGTAGAGCAATTCTTCCCCTTTAGTCCAAATCTCCGTGGAAGGTTCATGTTTCATCACAAGTTAAGTTACACGATTAACGTAGAGGGTAAGATCGAAGATGCGACCTATTTCATTGATGGTCCGGGGCATGCAGAGAATTATCGCAAACACGTTATACCCCTTCATGGAAGCATCAGCAGCGACGGCAAATTGGTGCATTTGGTAGGAAATCGCTCAGATGGCACCCTGATTGTCCGTGAGAGCACGCTTCTTGTCAGCACCAAGTACACGAACAACTAGTTTGTGGAAAAAGTTGAGAGGATATTGGCCTCTGTTGCTCCAACTATTTTCTCTGTTGTGTGTGAAATGCAACATATTTTCTGAAGAGGTGTAAAATATGCTTAAGGCGATGTCATCTACGATCATGCAGATTCCACAAGTTGTATCAGAGGTAAAGAACTGTGGAAAGCTCGTTTGGGGTTGTGGGGTTCCAGTTGAGTCTCGACCTGAGGAAAGTCAACGACGCCGCGATCTTCTGGGTGTTTTTATGGAAGGACTTGTCGAACTTTCTCCCATTGTCCAATCTGACGAATTCTGTCAAGCGCTTCGAGACAATGGCCTTGAGCACAAGTTAGATTCATTGCAGAGACAAGACAAGCGAGCTTCGGTTTATCACTCCGAACTTTCTGCAAAGTACCCGTCAGCCTTTTCAACCCCACTTCGTGATCACATGGACTTTTTTGACCTAGCCCTCCAGGCTTTCCATGCTCTCCCACGGGAAGTCATTCGAGACCTTGCGGGGTCAGATTTCGACATGGCTACACTACTGCCAGCCACTCAAAAATCGGCGGAGCCGAACTCCAAGGAAATTACTCTGCCCGGCAGTCCAAAGTTTCTTGCTCAGCAGTGGGAGAATCAGGATGGAAGCCCAGGTGGCTGGGTGCACACTCAGGCAGTTCGTAACATAGAAAAAAGTGTTATTATTTCAGGAGATTCCATTGTGGGCAATTGCACCGAAATCTGCAGAGGTTCTGAAATTAGCGAAGCCGTGATTGGCCCAGGTGTCAAGATCGGGCACTCTGTTATCATCAAAAAAGCAAGAATAGGTTCGAATTCTTCTATCGGTTCGGGAACCCAGGTTTACGCGAACCTCGGGCCGAATGTGAAAATTGATTCCAACACCCCCCCGTTCATTATTCGCCAAGAAGTGCCTGAAGGGGTCCAAGTAAGCAAGGGGAATGCAGCTCGATTTGCGTGAATTTAGGTAGCCCCCTTCAATCCAAAAATAGATCGATCCGATCGACAGGAGTTTCAGCAGATCGGCGCCAATCCAACTCATAATTTAGTTTTGGGAGCCTTTGATTTCTTCCTAGTAAACCTTTAGCATCAACTTGCACTTTATGGGGGACAGGATGCAGATCAATCCGAGTGGGATTAAGCTTAATCCGCTTGCCAAAATTGTAAAGCAAACGCTTGATCAAATTGAAGCAATGCGGAATAATGGTGGGCCGGCTGCAGCGGTTACCGAGCGTGAGGTGGAGGCCTATAGAAAAGGGTTTGAACTCACGCGAAGAGTTTTGAGCAAGGCGGACCTCCCTCATCCTCCGAAGGTAGCTCCAGCATGGATCGCTGCACATGGCAAGATTGGCGCCACTAAGGATCCCGAAGTGATTTCAAAAATCTATGAAGGTTTTTTTGGAATGGCTAAGGTCGAGTTACTGATTCTTCAAGGGGACATTACGGCTAAGTCCGTAGGAGGGCCCGTGGGTCATGCACTTGGAAATGGGAAAATGACACTGGCCCTTGAGATTGCGGCGCGAAATGGAGCGGATCAAACCGGGAAGAGAGTTGGCCCCTATGATTATGACAGTAAAGAACCACTTCACTTTCATCAAAATCCAGACGGAACGAATGGGGGCTTGGTCGCGGAATCCGCTGACGTTCATCCTGCAGCTTATATAGCTCCTGGTTCTTATGTTGGGAGCAACACTGTGATCGGGCCGGATGTTGTCGTGGAGGAAAATTGCTGGATTGCTTCTGGCGTAAGGCTCATGGGAAGAGTCAAGCTGGATGGAGGTTGCACCGTTGGGAATGGGGCAACCATCCGTGAGGCCACAATCCGTGCCTTCTCCAAGATTGGATCTCGTGTCAATATAGGTTTCGTGAAAGTGTCTTGTCAGGAGCCCAAACGGGTATATCTCGGTGAAAGATGTTCGATCGGTTATCGATCGACTATCGGATCTGGCTCCACCCTTCGCAAGGGTACGGAAGTGGGCATTCACGTCAATTTGGGAGAAGGAGTGCGGTTGGGAGAAGGTTCGATGATACAAGACCATGCCAGAGTAAAGGATTTCTCAAAATTCGGCGATGGGGCCAAAATTGTTCATCATGCGAAGATTGGCGGAGACGTGCTAGCAGGCTCTAATGTGTGGGTGATGTATCGAGCCCAGATAGGGGATGGTTCACAACTTGGTTCAGGAACCAAAATTGAGAGCTGTGCAATTTTGGGGGCCGAGGTGCGGACAGGGTTGGGAACCACCATTCAGCCCGATGCGAAGATTGGCCTTGCGACGAAACTGGGAGATCATGTGTGGGTTGGCTCAACCGCTGATCTTGGTTCGAATAATACGGTAGGGAATAACGTAACGATATTCCAGAATGTAGTTATGGGAATCGGAAATCGTATTGAATCGCGAGTCACCTTTGGGAAAAACGCAACGCTGGAAGACGGAATCGTCGTTCATGAAGGAGTTACAGTTGCCGAAGATGTGACGATCCATACAGGAACAATTGTTGGGAAAGAAGCCGATATTCGCCATCACTCAACACTTGGACAAGGAAGCACCATTGGGGTTGGTGCAACGATTCTCAATAATGCTACATTGTTCGGTCGCGTGGATGTTGGGATTAATGCAACGGTCGGAAGTGGTGCGATACTTCATGAGGAAGCTGGAGTGTTAAACGGCGCTGTTCTTCCTGATCATACGGTTGTGGGGCCGTTCGATGTTTTTACTCTGGTCCCTAAGCCCCCCCAGGATGCCCTGTCCGCACGTTATGCCTCCGCGAACTAACTTTGGAGAAACTTTTACAAAATGTTAATATACCGTGTCCGAAACCCCCTGGTTGTTTCCACCGCAAACTGCTACAATCGAAACAATATTTTCTGTGAGGTGAAGCATGCCGATTAGCGAAATCCCAGGGATTATCAGAGAAACGAGACGAACGGTTCGTGATTTTGAAAGAGGGGATACCGGATGGGCTACCGACTTGATCCAAGAGAATCAAACTGAATCGAGGAGGGCTTCTGTCGCACTCGCGAGAGCAGAGACTCGATTGCAGAGGGCGCAGAATGATTTAAGATTGGAAGGGCGTGTTGCCGCAAGGCAGAGTGAGGTAGCCGTAGCTCGTGCTCGGTTAATGGAAATCCCAACACCTAAGAAGTTGTTAGACAATTCAATTCGAGATCGAGTGGAGGGAGCTCTTGATCGGATCGGTCAAGAATTTATTCCCTATCGCACTTCTGGTGTGATGAGTTCTTTTGGAATTCGCGCGGGGATTGATCTTCTTGAGCAAAAAGTGAGAACTTTGGACATGGAACAATTGGCATTGGGAGATCCGGCACCACTTCCGTGGCTCTTCCAGTATTTTAAGGAAATCTCCCCTCTGGCTTACAATTTGGCCTACATCATTCAAGGTTTGGAAACAGGTTCGCTTAGCCAAATGGTTTGGCATGAAAATCCCGATGGGAGTCGACAGGGATTAGTTCATCGAGATCTCGACCTCAGAGGACAAGAGATTTCGGTAGGTCCTGGGGCATTGGTTTTTGACCGAGCCCTGCTCGATCCAAGAACAACCATCGGTGCTGGTTGCTGGGTCGGCGCAAATGCAGTGGCAAAAAATGTCAACTTGAAGGAAAGTGTCCATGTGGGGCCCCATGCTTTTCTTCAGAATTGCACGGTAGAGCCCGGTGTGTGGATCGGGCAATCTGCTCATGTTAATGGGGGTGGGATTCATCAAGTGGTCCCCCAAGGGCATTGGGTTCCAGAAAACAGTTGGTTTGGACACCGAGCGAACTATATTGAACAGGGGAGAATTTTCTGAGAAGTCAACCAAAAACATTTTTCTTCTTGTTATTTTTCTTGGCGTCATTGTGTGAGTTAGGGCTTGGAAGCAAGCCTTTTCATGATCAAGAAATCAGCCTGTCCGCGAGGAAAGGCCTTTTGTTAGGGCTTGTGGCTTCAGATTACCACAGACAAGAAAAGAAAAAGCACAACTTAAGAGCTGGGCTTTACGCCGTGGCAAAAGCCGCTTACCGGTACATCGGCACCCCTTATCTGTGGGCTGGGACCGGGAACGGGGGCTTTGATTGTTCTGGTCTTGTCTATCACATTTTCCATCAACTTCATGTGGGGATTCCTCGCATGGCAGATGCCCAATTTGATGTGGGAATTCCTGTGACACGAAATCATCTTGCTGCTGGGGATTTGGTTTTCTTCTCCACGTATGCCCCAGGGGTTTCTCATGTAGGCATTTATGTTGGGGGTGGAGAATTCATCCATGCTTCGCCCACGTACGGGGTTTCGATTGCTCGACTTTCCAATCCCTATTTCTTGAATCGATATGTGGGAGCAAGGAGGATCATTCCCCATGGAACGAACCATTGAAGCGCAAAAAGCGGTGGTGCGCTTTCATCGAAATGGGGTTGTCGTGATGGAGGACGTTCTTGGAACACTTCACGTTCTCGAACCCCACGAAACCCTTCGCGATATCGCCAAGTACATTTGGCGTGAAGATTCGCTAAAACCCCTTCGCATTGAAGGGGAAGAATCGTCGTTTAAGGACCACAAAGAAGTAAAGTTCGTTAAGCTTGCTGGTGAAAAAAGCGATCGATTGCGCTCTGTTCATCTAGAAGAAGACCCGTATTTCCAAGATTAGACGCTGGGAATGGGTCTAACTCCGTTCAAGATTATTCCTGATTTTCTCCTCCGATTGCTTAAAGAAGTGGGCCAAATCGCAGACCAGAAAGGCCTGACTGTTTTCGTTGTGGGGGGATTTGTGCGCGATCTTTTGTTGGGTGTCAGCAATCTGGATCTCGATTTGGTGGTTGAAGGGGACGGCATTGCTTTTGCACGTGTGTTGGCAAAAGCCATGCATGGGAAAGTGCGAATTCATGAAGAATTTGGGACGGCCACGGTCATCGCGTCCGGAGAACGCAAAATGGATATCGCCAGTGCTCGAAAAGAGCGTTATGTTCATCCGGGAGCCCTTCCCAAAGTAACCGGCGCTTCCATTAAAGAAGATCTTTTTCGACGTGATTTTTCTTTCAATGCGATGGCCATTAAACTTAACCCGAGTGATTTTGGGGAACTACTCGATGTTGTTGGGGGAGAGAGAGATTTGCAACAAGGAGTGGTCCGCGTCCTTCACGATTTAAGCTTTATAGATGATCCAACTCGAAGTTTTCGGGCCATTCGGTTTGAGCAACGGTATCATTTTCGAATGGAAAGTCAAACCGAGAAGCTCTTGAAGCAAGCCATTCGTTCAGGTGAAATAGGAAATCTCTCCATGGATCGTATCAGTGCCGAACTCACGCTGATCCTGGCTGAAGCCAACCCCTTTCCTCCGATCAAGCGGATGAGCAATTTACATATGCTTCCCTTGATTCATCCTGCACTAAAACTTTCAAACAAGTCAGTGGCAGCCCTCGAGGAAATTCCTGAAGTACTCCTGCAGTTCCAAGAGATGTTCCAACAAGGGGAAGTCGAGCCATGGCTTGTTTATGCGGCAGGAATGCTGAGTACCCTCAAACCAGACGACGCAAAAAACACACTTCAAAAAATCAAGTGGTCAGGTAAAGAGAAAGAAAAACTTCGCTTCTTAATGCTTGAGTGGGAAGAAACCTTGCAAGGCCTAAGCCGATCCATGGCGATGAATCCAAGTGAAGTTGTGGAATCATTAGGGCCGATTTCGTTCGAGGGGATTCTTTTTCTTTACGCGTCCACCCACAACAC
>JABDET010000053.1 GCA_013286945.1 Candidatus Melainabacteria bacterium | reverse complement strand
CGGCGACACACCTGATGGACTCCGCATCAACCTCGATTGCGGGGCAACTCACTTCCAGCCTTTGCAGCAAGCGGTCCTTCGCGAAAAAGCAAACTTAGGGATTGCGTTCGATGGGGATGGCGATCGGGTCATCTTTGTCAACAGCAAGGGGGAAGTTTTCAACGGGGATTGCATTTTGGCCGCGCTTGCGTTCCACTGGAAGGAAAAGGGGATCTTGCAAGGCCCGGTGGTCACGACGGTGATGGCTAACTTTGGACTCGAGCAAGCGCTTCAATCGCGACAAATTGCGATGGTTCGCACCCCTGTAGGGGATCGTTATGTGCTTGAAGAAATGCTTCGTTTAAACGCCAATCTTGGAGGTGAGCAGTCAGGGCACATCATTCTCCTTGACCACGGCGTAACGGGGGACGGGTGTTTAACCGCATTGCAAATTTTGAAAGTGCTTGTTGAATCTGGAAAGACATTGGATGACTTGAGTACGTTAGTTCAGGAATTTCCCCAATTGCTCGTGAACATTCCAGTTCAAAACAAGAAACGAATGCAGCAAGACAAGGAAATTCGGAAAGCGATTCAATTAGAAGAAATGAAGCTCAAGGGTCGTGGAAGAATTTTGGTGCGCCCCTCAGGAACAGAGCCCCTGGTTCGAGTGATGGCTGAAGGACCTGATGCCAAAGAACTTGAGGAAGTGGTGGCACGTGTTGCAAAGACCATTGAAATGAGGCTGCGGTAATGTGTGGCATTGTCGGATACTTGGGTGAAAAGGAAGCGGTTCCACTCTTACTCGAGGGATTGAAACGACTCGAGTATCGTGGTTATGATTCTTCGGGTGTCGCAATCCTGAATGGGAAAAGCATTGCCCGAACAAAATGTGCGGGTAAAATTGCTTCCCTCGAACAAGCCTTGGCTCAACAACCACTCCATGGTTCAGTGGGGATTGGCCACACACGTTGGGCTACGCACGGACGCCCGAATGATGATAACGCACACCCGCATACCGATTGCCACCATCGAATCGCTGTGGTGCACAATGGCATCTTTGAAAATTATCTCGAGATAAAAGAACGGCTCCTGAAAGAAGGTCACCAATTCCGAACGGATACTGATACAGAGATCATTCCTCACTTGATCGAAAGCTATTATAAAGGAAACCTGGAAGAAGCCGTGATGAAAGCCTTAAAAGAGGTCCGGGGTTCATACGCGCTTGGCGTGGTTTGCCAAGATGAGCGAAATAAAATTATTGCGGCTCGCATGGGAAGCCCTTTGGTCATTGGAATCGGAAAAAACGAAACTTTTATTGCTAGCGATATTCCCGCGTTCCTCTCCCACACCCGCGAAGCACTCCTCGTTGAAGATGGGGAGATTGCGGTGATTACCCCCGAAGGGGTGCAGCTCTTCGGTGAAGATGGGAAAAAGGTAGACCGCGCAAGTTTCCAAGTGCTTTGGGATGCAGCCATGGCTGAAAAAGGTGGCTACAAACATTTCATGTTGAAAGAAATTCAAGAACAACCCAAGGTGGTTTCTGAAACGCTTGCGGGCCGACTTCGGGAAAACAGCATTGAACTGGATGTGGAAATGCCAAAAAAGTTTGGTCGTGTTGTCTTCACGGCTGCAGGAACCGCTTATCATGCGGGAATGGTCGGCAAATATCTTTTTGAAACATTAGCCAAGATTCCCGCTGAGGTAGAGCTCTCCAGTGAGTTTCGCTACCGAGAACTTTGCATGTCAAAGGACACCCTGGTGATTGCGATCAGCCAGTCTGGAGAAACAGCCGACACCTTAGCTGCTGCTCGAGAGGCTAAACAACGAGGACATGATGTGATTGCCATCACTAATGGGATGGGAAGTTCGCTTGCCCGTGAGGTCCCCTCGTTTTTCACGAGAGCTGGCATTGAAATTGGAGTGGCTGCAACGAAGACTTTTCTCGCGCAGCTAACCGCCATCACGCTGCTCGCCCTTAAGACTGCAGAAGATCGAAAAACATTGTCTCCAGCCGAATTCAAAAAGATCGTCTCTGAATTCCACCGGATTCCAGAACTCGTGGAGCTTGCACTGAAACGAGAAAATGAAATCCGCCAATGTGCTAAACTCTTTGGACAACGAAAAGACTTCCTTTATTTAGGACGCCATATTCACTATCCAATCGCACTTGAAGGGGCATTGAAACTCAAAGAAATCTCGTACATTCATGCCGAGGGTTACGCCGGGGGAGAAATGAAACATGGACCAATTGCCTTGATTGATGAAGAGGTTCCCGTGGTCGCACTGGCCCTGGAAAGTCCTGTGTACGAAAAGCTCCTGTCGAACATTCAAGAGGTGAGAGCGCGGGATGCCACGATCTTGGCGGTGGCTGAAAGCGGGAATGAACAAATCAAAAAATATGCGGATCATGTTTTTTATGTGCCAAAAACGCACTGGCTTTTGTCCCCCATCTTGGGGGTTCTCCCCCTTCAGCTTCTGGCGTACTACATTGCCGATCGAAAAGGATGTGACGTGGATCAACCCCGTAATCTAGCGAAGAGTGTGACCGTCGAATGAGTGGATCGATGCGACATCCCAAAAAGATTGCTATCCTCGGTGTTGGAAAAATCGGAGGGACTCTGGTTAGCGGATTGTTAAAAAATAAGACTTTCCATCCAAACCAAATCATTGGTAGCACGCGAAGCACGGATCACAACAAAGAAGTCGGGAAGCGCTTCGGAATCAAGACTTTCTCAAACAATGCCGAAATGGTCAGGCACGCGGATGTCGTAATCTTGGCCATCAAGCCTCAAAGCATCCGGGGAGTCCTCGAAGAAATCAAGGATGAAGTAACCCCTCATCATCTCTTGATTACCCTTGCGGCTGCAACCAGCACCGGCTTAGTGGAGGAACAGCTCGACGGGGAAATCCCGGTCATCCGGGCCATGCCGAATACCGCTTGTCTTATCAATGAGGGGATGACGGTCCTCTGCCCTGGCCAATACGCAGGAAAACAACACCTTGAAATCGCGCGAGAAATTTTCTCATCGGTTGGTCGAGTGGAGATCTTACACCAAGAAGAATTGATGGATGCCGTAACGGCTTTGTCAGGAAGTGGACCTGCGTATGCGTATATCATTATAGAGTCGCTTGCTGAAGGTGGAGTGAAGGTGGGTCTCCCACGCGAGTTGGCTACAACGTTAGCGGCTCAATCGATCCTGGGTGGAGCGAAGATGGTGCTTGAGACCGGGGAACATCCAGCCAAGCTAAAAGACTCGGTGACAACTCCAGCCGGCGTGACCATGGATGGGATCATGGAACTTGAAGCTGGTGGCATCCGCGTGACACTCATCAAAGCCGTAGCCAAAGCCACGGAGAAGTCCAAAGAAATCTCGCACTAGCCCCTTCTGAAAAGATGTCATCCAGATTGAATGTACCTTGGTCGTCGGTACCCGACTCCGAGAATGTCCAGGGTCCCACGGCTTGCAAAAAAACTGGTGAGTTGGGACCCCAGACATTCCCGTCGTCATCCACCGACCAAGGGGCATCCAAGAGGAATGATCTTCTCATAAGAGGCATTGAATGCTGAATGGTAAACTGGCTGAGATTGCAGCCGCCAGCTTTGGGAACCGAAGGGGAATGGGTATACCCGAGGAGCGGAATTAAAATCGGCGGAATATATCCTACCTCTCCGCCGATTTTACCTCGCAGCTGGACCGGAGGTCCAGCGAGAATGAGCGACGAGGGCTATATCCATTCCCCGAAGGTTCCTGAAGCTGGCGAGCAAGACCGGATCCGAACACACACCAGTTCAAGTGCGTCCTGATGTTCTAGGAAGTTTGGGTGATCCAAGTTTTGCCGAACCGTGAAGCGGTTTCAGCGAGTTGGTTCGCATGATTGGCATCGCGAGCGATCGCGAAAAACGCGGAACCGCTCCCGGACATCTGTGCAGCAAGGGCCCCGTGGCTCAAGAGTTCTTGCTTCAGTTTCGGCAGTTCAGAATAAATCGGGAACAAGGCGTCCTCGAAGTCGTTCGTGAGGCAATCAAAAATGCGATCAAATTTTCGTTCCTTAAGCAAGCTTACCAATTTTTCAGTTTTTTCTCCAGAAGAATACTTGGAAATTTTGCTATAAGCCAACGCCGTCGAAATCGAAAACGATGGTTTAACAATCACAAGCGGGAGAGTTGGAAGTGCTGGGAGAGACTCTAGCATTTCCCCTTTCCCTGTGGCAAGAGCCGTTCCACCCTGCAAAAGAAAGGGGACATCAGCGCCAAGAGATGTCGCCAGCTCGAGAAGTTTTTCTAAGGGGATGCTGAATTTTCGACCCAGCTCAAGCAACACGGCAGCCGCATTGCTGCTTCCCCCTCCTAACCCAGCTCCCATTGGAATCTCTTTCTCCAGCGCAACTTTCAACTTGAGTGGAAAGCCGAGATGCTTTTCTAAAACCCGAATCGCTTTGATGATGAGATTGCTCTCGTCATTGGGGACTTCAGAATTGTTGCAAGACAATGAAACGTGGTCTGTGTCCCAATCAAACGTCAGTTTATCCGAAAGCTCGATGGCCTGAAAAACGGTGGAAATATTGTGAAAGCCATCGGGTCGGCATCCGAGAATCTCGAGCGTCAGGTTAATCTTTGCCCGTGAGATGGCCAACGTGGTCACCCCTGACTCGATCACTTACTCGAGTGGCTTTGTGGTTTTCTCAAGGACAATCTTCGACTCTTCTACTTTTTCTTTGTCCGCCACCAGGCTCTTCAAACTTTCGAATTCCTTCGGGCTAAAGGTGGTTTTAGCTAACGTGAAGGTCGATTGAAAAACCAGCTTCCCTTTTGAAGCCGTGAAGCTGGCTTGATAAGAGCCAAGCGTGGTGAGAATTTTCGCTCCTTTTGGAAGCGTTCGGATTCGATACCCCTTGGGGATGACGAGTTCGAGTCTTTTCACTTCATCGACCGTATTCCCGAGGACAAACGGATATTCTCGAGGTCCTGTTTGGTCCAAAATCGACCTAAGATAATTCAAGACATTAACCGGCATGGAGAAGAAAGTCAAATCCCCCGCCACCGTGGCATAATTCTTGGCTTCAAACTTTATGCCAACCATCATGGGAGAATTCAAGTCATCAACCGAGCTCATGGTGATCGCTTCCACGTGTGGCTCATTGGCCACCTGTGCGGCTAAGGAGGCAACCACTTGCTGCCTTTCCGGATCAGCCATGTTTCGAAGCACAGAGCGCATTCCCAATCCATCGGCTCCATCGGCCTTAAGTTCCAAAGTTTCTTGCAACCCACCGTCACCCAGAAGCTTGGCTTCAATTCTCATTTCACGAAGATTGGCTGATGGCAAATAAACGGGTGTTTCAACAAATTCGTTGGTCTCGAGGAGAATGGCTTTCCTCCCCTGATCTTCAGGTGGGAGATATCCAAAGGAACAATTTTCCGCGAAGGGATCCATCCAAAGGGCCTTCCCACCGTTGTCCACCTTCACAATGAGACGGTTAAAAGCCAATGGACTCGGAAAGTTCTCTGCCACCGTTCCATTTCCAGAAGTAGAAATCAAGGCCAACTGGGGCTGCACTCCCACTTTCTTTAGCAAGGCCCCCAACAAAGCGGCCTTATCTCGGCTGTCCCCCACCCCTTGTTTCAAAATTTGATCATAATCCAGCGGATGCGGAATCTTTCCTAAATCCCCAACAATCGGGGGAACACTTCGAATCGCTTGGGTTACAAAACCATAAATCGCCTTCAGCTTTTGATCGGCAGTGGTCGCATGCTTCAAAATGTCTTGCAAGGGTTTCTCAAGGTCTCCGCGGTTAGCGGGAGCCAGGTACTGCGTTTGGACAGCGTCCACGACTTGGTTCCAGCTCTTAATGGTTGACAGCTCCAGTCGAGGGATCACGTCCACAGCCGGTGGCATCGAGAATTCCGGTGAGTAGGGAGGAAGTTTTTCAATCGCCCAAGTTCGAACGATAGTATCCCCTTGATGCGTAATCTCTGGAGGAGGAAAAGTACCGTGAAAAATCTGGACCCTGGCTTGTTTCCCTTCTTTTTTCCATGAGCTGAACGCGTTCCTTGACTATGGGAATGGGATCCATTTCTTGCAGGAAAATTTCTTGCCAATACTCTCCCGCTATCCAAGAGTCTTCTGTCTTGACGGTGGTGTATTCCAGAGTGGAGCCTGGCTGGACATCATTCAAGGGGAGTGCCACCACTTTGAAGTTCGCGAAGGCTGGAATCTTGTCAAAAGGGGCGAATTCTTTCGCGTCGGTCGAAGGGACAATCCGGCTCTTTCCATCCGGCCCAGTAATCTTCACGTCCCCAATCGTGGTTTTCTCACTGGGCAACGAATACGGAAATTCCAAGGTGGAAAAGCGCTGAACGGCAGCGGGAGAAAGAAGTTTTACAATGCGATGCTTAGTAACAACCAAGGTTCCAGCCGTGGCATCAATGTTGTCTTCAACCAGCTCGAAAATGGCTTGAAAAGGTGAACTCGAAGCAGTGTCCGTGGACGGCTTCTCAAGAGGACTCTTCGCCAAAGGCTCCGAGATTGCTTGAAAATTGATCATCAAGAAAAACAAAAAGAGAATCGAGAAATGAAGGGCTTTTGATCTCACGGTTGTTGTCTCCTTTCACCTAGAGCGCCTCGCGGCACCGCACGCGCAACGCTAAAAACGAGGCGCTCTTGCGGCGTTCGCTCATTCTCCGACTGTTTCGCTGTCTTTGCTCGTCCTTACAGTCCGGGAATTTCGCTCACTGACATTAAGACTTGGCTTTTTCGACGCGGTCTAGCCTTATCCTCCGGGAGGTAACTGGAGTCGTGTTTCGAAAGGGGTGTTGGCATGAGGAAAGCTTTGGCGAAAGCGGTTGTCGTTTTATCGAGCGGACTCGATTCGGCTGTCAACTTAGCCTGGGGATCGAGAACGTTTGACTTGGTGTCAGCCGTCACTTTTGATTATGGCCAACGTGCCCGAAAACAAGAAATCAAGGGGGCAAAAGCGTTGTCAAAGCATTACCACACCCCGCATCATGTCATCCCACTCCCACATCTGGCAGAGTGGACGGGAACTTCTCTCGTGAAAACGGCCAAAGCGCTTCCGCACCATTCGATCAAGACTCTTGATGACAAAAAAAAAGCAACCCGTTCAGCTCGAGCCGTTTGGGTTCCAAACCGAAACGGGATTTTCATCAACATGGCAGGAGCACTGGCTGAAAGCCTTGGGGCTCGCATCTTGATTGTTGGGTTTAACGAAGAAGAAGGGGTCACGTTTCCTGACAACAGTGCACCCTTCGTGAACGCGATCAACCAGAGTCTGTCTTACTCGACCCTGAATCAGGTCGAAGTCCGTTGCAGGACATTGACCATGAACAAGAAAGAAATTGTTCGCCTCGGAATTGAACTGAAGCTTCCTTTCCATTTGATTTGGTCGTGTTATGAGGGGAACAAAACGATGTGCGGAACTTGCGAATCTTGTCTTCGCCTGAAAAGGGCAGCGGAACGAGTTGCTCCGGCGCTCCTGGAGGTTTTTTCCTTTGCAAATTAAGTATTCAAAGAAGAAACTTGCGTATACCGGGAAAGAACTTCGTTCACTCTTTCTCTTTCATCGATTTGCCCTTCAAGGAAATGCCTTAGTGGCTTTCCCGGGTCCGTGCAAAGTTTCACTGAAGGACATGGTGGATCAAGCGGACGTGAAAGCAAAAGCCCCCATTTTCAGTCGATCCATGCTACATTTTCTTGGAGAGTTTTTTGATCTTGATCTTGAAAAAACCATTTTGCGTCAACGGCTCTTGATGGCTTGCATGCTCGATTCTTTAAAAGAGAAAGCGCCGGAGGTTCAGTGGGTGCGTCTGGGTGATGATCTCTTTGTCGGAAACAAGAAAGCCTCGGTTTCCATCGCCACCTTAAGCCCTGTCTCCACCTTGATTCATGCGGGAATTAACATTGTAACCACCGGAACCCCAGTGCCAACTTTCGGGTTAAATGAAGCAAAAATCGATCCGGAAGAACTCGCCAAGGATGTCCTCCGGCGATTCAAGCACGAGATCGATGAGATTGGCCTCGCTCGTTGCAAGGTTAGAAGCGTACCTTAGACGAGTTGCCTGATTAAAACCGATGGAAAGCAATGGACACGTCATGGAGATCTTCAGCGCCATCCAAGGAGAAGGACCTTGGGTCGGAATCCGTCAGATTTTTTTGCGCCTTTATCGCTGTAACCTTCGCTGCTCTTGGTGCGACACACCAGAATCGTTTGAGTTAACCGGAAAAGGGAAAGTTGAAACCCCTCCCGGAAGTCGCCAATTTCAAGAATTCGAAAACCCAATTTCTCCGCAGGCAACCGTGCAACTTCTTCTACCATTTCTTTCGTCCTCGCATCACAGCATCAGTTTGACTGGAGGAGAACCGCTTCTGCAAAGGGAGTTTTTAGTTGAACTCCTTCCCCTTTTAAAACAACGGAAGGAAAAGATTTTCTTGGAAACGGGTGGAAGCCTTCCTGAACTGCTAGAACCCGTCCTCGATCAAATCGATTTTATTTCGATGGACTTGAAACTTCCATCTTCTGCCCACGAGCGCCCGCTGTGGGACAAACATGAACAGTTCCTAAAACTCGCTTCCAAGAAAGAATCGTATGTGAAAATTGTCTTGACGAAGGCTACACTGAAAGAAGACATTCTGCAGGCCTTATCGCTTGTGAAAAAGATTGCTCTCTCAATACCGGTCATTCTTCAGCCGGTTACCCCAGTTAACGGAGATTTGGCTCCCACAGAAACCCAAATGCTCGAATGGCATTCCCTGGCCTTAAGTGAGCTTCCTCAGGTGCGCGTAATCCCCCAAGTTCACAAGCTCATCGGCCAGAAATGAATCGCTACGCTTGAAACAGGGCGATCCGTTTCTTGATCTGGTCGTGCTTTTCCCGAAGCGTTTTCTCTTTTTCCTTCGTTTTTTCAACCACTTCCGGCTTAGCTTTTCCAATGAATGATTGATCCTGCAACAGTTTCCCCACACTTTGCAGATCAAGGGTGACCTTTTCTACCTCTGCTTTCAATCGATCAACCTCGGTTTGAATATCGACAAGTCCCTCTAAGGAAAGATAGATTGTACCATTTCCCGTCATAAAGGAAAGGGCCTTAACGGGTGCGGCTGACTGTTTTTCCTCTTGCACGTCTATCTCGGAAGGTTGGGTCAAAAAGCTTAACTCAGATTCGATGGCCTTAAACACTGAAGTCTCATTCGCTCGTATGACAAGGTGAACACGATCCTTTGGTTTTAAACCCAATTCAGCTTTTAGATTTCGAATCCCACGCACAACGTCCATGAGAGTCTCCATCTTTGGATTCACTTTTTCCAAGGGCTCATGGATGGGCAAGGGCCAGTTTTCTTCAAGAAGTAACAAAGCATTGTCGCTTAAGTTTTGCCAGATTTCTTCGGTCAAGAATGGCATAAACGGATGAAACAGTCTGAGGGAATTCGACAAAACAAAAAGCAAAATCTTTTGGACAATTCCTTTCCGCTTCTCGTCATTCAGCCCAAGCTTGCTTAACTCCAAATACCAATCACAGAAGTCATCCCAAAAAAATTCATAAAGGAATGCGGCCGCATTTGAAAACTCGTATTGGTCCAATGCTTTTGTCACTTTCTCGATCGTAGTCGATAGCCGTGACAAAATCCAATGATCATAAAATTTCAATAAAACCTGGTCTCTTTTTATGAAGGCGTGATCGGATTTCTCTTTTTTCAATTCCAAAGAGAGATTCGAAAGGACAAACCGCGCGGCATTCCAAATCTTGTTGGCGAAGTTTCGAGCCGATTCGATTTTCTCTTCATTGAAACGAACATCTTGCCCCTGCGCCATCAAGATGATCCCAAAACGAGTAGCATCGGCTCCATACTTGGTGATGAGATCCAAAGGATCGACCCCTGTCCCTTTTGATTTGGACATTCGCCGCCCCTCACGATCCAGGATGGTCGGATGAATGTAAACATGTCTGAACGGAACTTCTTTCTTGAACTCAAGCCCGAACATCATCATTCGAGCCACCCACAAGAAAATAATATCGCGTCCGGTGCTTAAAACTGACGTCGGATAAAAGTATTTCAAGTCCTCGGTTTCATCTGGCCATCCCATCACGCTGAGGGGCCATAGCCCCGAAGAAAACCAGGTGTCGAGCACATCGGGATCTTGAACAAAACCCTGACCTTGGCAATCTGGGCAGCTTTTCGGGGCCTCATACCCGACGATTGGCTTTGCATCAGCCATGATGGCAATCCCATGGGTCGATTCGATGAGGCTGTTTTGGTTGCAGCGGCGACAATACCAAGCTGGGATTCGATGGCCCCACCAAAGTTGGCGGGAAATGCACCACTCACGAATGTTTTCCATCCAATCAAAATAGATCTTCGAATAGCGTTCAGGGTGAAAGGTCACTCCCCCCTCTCTCACCGCACGAATCGCCGGTTCGGCAAGTCCTTTCATTCGCGCGAACCATTGAACGCTCAAGTACGGTTCAATGATGTCTCCACTTCGCGCACACCGTCCCGGATTAGAAGGCCAGGGTTCTTCTTTGATGAGATATCCTTTCTCTTTGAGATCAGCCACGATTTGTTTCCGGCACTCGAAACGATCCAATCCTTGGTATTTCATTAAGAATTCTTTATTCTTCGAAGAAATGGTTTCATCAATCAGGATTTCAGCGAGATCGATCTTTCCTGTGGGACTGATCACCGTAATGGGAGACAATTGATGCCGCTTGCCAACTTCAAAATCGTTCGGATCATGCGCTGGAGTAATTTTGACGGCACCAGAGCCAACGGAAGGATCTGCCCACTCATCCGCGATAATCGAAAGTCGCCTTCCGACCAGAGGCAAAATCACATGTTTACCAACAAGTTTTTTGTAGCGTGGATCGTTTGGGTTGACCGCTACGGCTACATCTCCCAGAAGGGTTTCAGGCCTTACCGTGGCCACCGTAATTCCCTCATCTGGCGAACTTTCCAACGGATAGCGAATGTGATACAAGGTTCCTGGGGCTTCGTTTTCGGGATGCTCGACTTCTAAGTCAGACAAAGCGGTCTGACACTTCGGACACCAGTTGACAATGTATCGATCCCGATGGATGATCCCTTTTTGGTAAAGCCTGACAAAGGCTTCCATCACCGCGCGGGAACGCTTTTCATCCATGGTGAATGAATAGCGGCTCCAGTCGCAGCTTACCCCGAGCTTCTTGAGCTGCCCATCAATGATCCCACCGTATTGTTCCTTCCACTTCCAAACCGCTTCAACAAACTTCTCCCTTCCCAAATCAAACCGCGATTTCCCCTCTTTTCGAAGTTCGCGCTCAACCACCACTTGGGTGGCAATTCCGGCGTGATCGGTCCCTGGAAACCAACACGTCTCATGACCCGACATCCGCTTCCAACGGTTGAGGATGTCTTGGATGGTGTTGTTGAGCGCGTGTCCCATGTGGAGACTTCCGGTAACGTTGGGAGGGGGAATCACCATCGAGAACGCCGGTTTTTGTGGATCAATCTTTCCGCGAAAGCGATCTTGCTCAAGCCAAATCTTAGACCATTTTAGTTCAACGTCTTCTGGCTTAAAAAGGGGAGCCATTTCTTGCATGGCTCATTATTTCAATTTCGAGAGAGAATTACCTCGGTGGACATTTCGATTCATAATATTGAGGAAAGCCTGAACGACGCGGGGATTAAATTGCTTGCCTGTTTCGGCTTCGAACATTTTCAAAGCTTCTTCTTTCGACAACCCTTTGTGATAGGGTCGATTCGCGGTCATGGCGTCAAAGGTATCCGCGATGGAGATGATTTGTGCCCCTAAAGGAATTTGCTCCCCCTTAAGGCGATCCGGATACCCACTTCCATCCCAATGCTCATGATGCGAACGAATTAATGGGATGATCTCATGGACCAGTGAAATCCCTTCCAACATTTCCGCACCCTTGTTCGGATGCTGCTGCATGATCTCCATTTCTTCGGGAGTTAACGTGCCAGGCTTCACCAACACCGCATCAGGAATAGCGATTTTCCCAAC
>JABDET010000052.1 GCA_013286945.1 Candidatus Melainabacteria bacterium | reverse complement strand
AAGAAGAAGATAGAGGGAAGGAAACATGAGGAGCATTTCTCCCAAACGTTGAATCCAATTGTCCATATCGATCGCGACACGTCTGTTTTCTCTCTGAGCTCTGGTAATCACCCAAAGTAGTGATCGGACGAAAAAAGCCAACGCAATCCCTGAAAAGAAACCTTCGAGCAAACCGTGAAACTTTTGCTGATGCATCCAACCTTCCCAAAGCCCAAGGAGACCACCAAAGGATGCCATCATCCCCTCCCACCACCATCCAAGGGGGACAAGCTTCCCCGAATAAAACCCCGAGATTCCTCCCAAGAAGATCCCGAGCGCATAGCTGACGACCACCCCCACGATCCCAATCCTCAATGAAACACGAGAGCCATACAGGATTCGAGTAAACACGTCTCGACCACTGTCATCGCTCCCAAAAAGAAAAAGGCGTGCTGGCGCCTCAACCCCGAAAAGATGGATGGACGTAGGGAAAAGAAAAAGAAGTTTGTACGGTGGCACTTCTGGATTCCGATAAAACCAGTGAATGGGATAAATTTGATTGGTTCGAGGAAGATAATGGCGTGAGTATTTCGGAGACTCCACAGTATCGTAAACGAAAGGAGACCAATGAAATATTCCTTTGGCATCGATAAAATGGATCGGCACGAGAGGATGAAAGTTTTTCTCGCGATCCCCGAAGGCTTGATCGTAGGGAGAGATAAAATCAGCAAAGATCATCAGAAAGTAAAGGAGCGCCAAAGTCCAAAAGCCCACCATCGCCAGCCGATTTTTTTTAAGCTGTCGAAGTGCAATTTGCCACTCTGCCTTCGAGTGGTTGGCCATCGCATTGTAATCCTGAGCAGGCTGCCTAGACATAAGCCCGTGCCTGCGAAAGATCTCTTGAGATTCTTCGTCGCAGCACTCGTGAAAATTGCGAGTAGCTGCTCCTCAGAATGACATCATTCTTGCTGTTCATCGACTGTATCGAATCCTTGGATCGGATAATGCAAGGAGAACATCGGCCACCAAATTTCCAACAATGAGAAGAAAACTTGAAAGCATCAGATCCCCCATCACCACATAAAGATCTTTCTTGATGATGGCTTCATAAATGACACGCCCAAGGCCAGGCCAACTCATCACAATCTCTACCGCTAAGGCCCCGGAGAGCAAGAATCCGAACTCGAAGCCCAACAAGGTAATCATCGGATTCAAAGCATTTCTAAAGGCATGCTTGCCGATCACTCGGCTTTCCGAAACCCCTTTGGCCCTGGCCGTGGTGATGTATTCCGATCGAAGAACATCCAACATGCTTGCCCGCATTTGCCGCATAAGATAGGCCACGTTTCCCACCGCCAAAACCAACGTCGGAAGAAAGAGGTGACGAAACAAGTCGACCAATTTTCCCCACGGAGACAAATATTCATATCCAATCCCGCTCATGCCCCCGATGGGTAGATTGGCTTTCTGGAAAATGGACGATAGGCCAAGCAGAAGAAAGAAACTTCCGATCCCGGTGAGAAGGACTCCGCCAAACAACCGCGGCACATTCGCGACCCATCGCTCCCCTGATTTCCATGAAAAGAGTCCCCCCATGACACCCAGAAGAATCGAGCCGATGCCAATGCTCGATGCCATCGCACTCAACGGAATCAATCGAACGCGCGCCGCTAAAAAAAGCAGAATGAGGGCCAGAAAGAAATCGGGAATAGCAAACCCCACATAAGCGAATAAGACCGCCGCTTGATCGAAGTAGCCATTTTGTTTAACCGAACTGAGGACTCCAAGAGGAATCGCCAAGCCCCAACTCACCAAAAGCGCGAGCGTAGCCAAAATAAACGTGTTGACCATGGCAGGCTTTAGAATTTCAAAAACTGGGATTTGTTCACTGAAGGAGATGCCGAAATAAAGGCAATCCCAATGCTTCCAGTCGTTCCCCACACGATGCGGCAAAATCCCGCCAATCCATCGGAAATATTGTGCGTACCACGGCAAATTAAGCCCAAACTTTTGTCTCATTTGCTCAATGTAGGCCGGGGAAATCTGTGGATTGAGTGCCAGTGTGTCTAGGTAATTCCCTGGAGCCAATTGCATGATTAAAAAAGAGATGATCGAAATTCCAAACAAGAGAAAAATCATGATGATAAATCGTTCTCCAATGTATCGAATCATTGATTTTCCTTCTTAATATACACCTGGGACATCAGCATGTCATCAGGACAATTGGCCCAAAAACGCCCAATCGGAGTTGGATCGGCATTTCCGATGTTGTTTCGAAACGCGTATAAATCAGCACTCACGGTTGTCAAAATCATCGGTACCTGTTCCTGATAAAGAATTTCTTGGATTCGCCCATAAATTTTTTTCCGCTTTCCCAGATCAAGAGTACTGGTTCCAAGATTGACCAGTTGGTCGATTTCTGCCTCCCAAGAAGTGGCGGGCTTTTTTTGTCGTGGGTACCATTCATGGGTAAATCCGGAAGAAAGCCAAACGTTTTGGTCATTCGAAGGCTCAATGCTTCCACCCGACTCCACTAACCCTAACTCGACGGCTTCCCAATCAAAGGTGTGATCAAGTCTCGAAACGAGCTGGTTAAAATCGATGGGATGAAAATCGATCTCCATTCCAAGTTTGGCCAGATCTTCTTTCATGAGTTCTCCTTTAATCCGTCGCTCCACATTCCCCGAATTGGTTAAAAGCGAAAATTGTACCGGATGGCCCTCCTCGTCATAAAGCTTTCCTCTCTTCCAAGTGAATCCCGCACTTTTCAGAAGATCACGCGATTTCTGCGGATCGTAAGGAAATGGTTTCACTCCACGGTTGTAAAATGGACTCGAAGGGTAAAAGTCTTGACTAATCACATAGCCGTGCCCCAGATGAGCTAAACGAATCATCGCCTCGCGATTGATCCCGTATGCCACCGCAAGGCGGAAGAGTCGATTGGTAAACCATCGATGTTTTACTGGATCAACAAATTTCGGATCAGGATTTTCGTTAAAGACCACAAAAGCGGTCGAAGCTTGTGGACCCAAATCGACGATGTGGTACCTCTCTCTGTTTTGTCCTATTGTGAGATCATCATAAAACTTACTCGGAAATTCAGGAAAAACGTCCATCTCATTCGAGATGAATTTCAGGAATTCGGTGTTGGTATCTGGAACATACACAATCACGATCCGATCAAGATAGGGAAGCCGCTGACCTACGACGTCTTTCGCATAGAAATAAGGATTTCGCTCAAGAACCACTCGCTCTCCAGGCACGTATTTCTTGATCCGGAACGCGCCGCTTGAGGCCATATCATCCGGTGGAGTGTTAATCGCGTACGCCGATGAAAAGTTTCCTGACAAAAGGGCTTTCTCCAACTTGTGTTTTGGAATGATAGCGATAGAGGCAAGGGCAAAAGGAAAGGGGCCATAGATCCCAGGAATAGTGAATCGCACCGTGCTGTCATCGATCTTTTCACAAGCAAATGGCTTCCCGTTTACCTGTGCAATGTCTTTGTTTGGATTATCAACACGCGGATCGTAGATAACCTTAAACGTAAACACCACATCATCCGCAGTTAACGGAACCCCGTCGGACCAACGAAGGCCCTTTCGAAGACGCACAATCCAAACCTTGCCATCCTTAGATGCCTCCCACCGATAGGCAAGCCCTTCCACGATCTTCTTCGTTTTGAAGTTGATGTCAAGAAGGGATGAAAAGGTTTGCTCAATGATATCATTACTTGTTGATTCGTTTGCAATGATTGGATTGAATGTCTTCGGGCCTGTACCGAATTCCGCAATCCGTAAGGTACCACCCGCCGTTCCAGGAGGGGCTCGGTCAATGATCCGCCAAGGCATCACCGTTATTGGGCGTGGTTCTTCCGCTTGATCGGGTGTGCGAGTATGAAAAGCCGAACATCCTGCGAAAGCAAAAAAAATGCAGCAGACGAATAAAAAGCCGACAGGCTTAGCTAGAAGTTGAGAACTAACGACTCTGGAAGAAAAGAACAATGACGGTGGAAAGCGCAAGGAAGCTCCATGCAAAAAAACTGGTGACTCGATTCAACTGTTCTTCCCAAGTCTTTTTTCGCAAAAATGGAGCGGCTTCCACTTTCCCTCCTAAAGTTCCGGATAGACCTTCATTTTTGCTGGTCTGAGAAGCCACAGCCACAATCAATCCAAGGCAAATCACTAAGTAAAGAAAGAACAAAACGTTATAAAATGGATGACTCATCACAACCTCCAGAGGTTTGTATACGGGTTATTCTCGAGAAAAATGGGATAAACCTTTCAAAACAAGCTTTTTCCCGTCATCTCTCCCGGAACCCGAAGTTTTTGGGTGAGAAGAAGTGTTGGTGCAATATCCGCTAGAATTCCACCCGGGAGACATTTCATGGCGGCAAGCCCTTTCCCAACAAAAATGAGGGGGACAGGACTTGTGGTGTGTGCGGTATGGGGCTGATTCGTTTTCGGATCATACATGATTTCCGCATTGCCGTGATCCGCGGTAATCACAAGAAGTCCATCCCGTGCGAGGATGGCTTCCGCCAAACGTCCAACACACGCATCCACCACCTGCACTCCCTTCACCGTAGCCTCAAGATTCCCGGTATGTCCCACCATGTCAGGATTTGCAAAATTCACGACATAACAATCGTACTTGTTTTCTGCAATCTTTGTTAGACACGCGTCGGTCAAGAGTGAAGCCGACATCTCTGGCTCTAAATCATAAGTGGCTACTTTCGGGGAGGGAATGAGAAGCCGATCTTCACCTTTAAATGGATCTTCCCGACCCCCGTTAAAGAAATAAGTCACATGAGCGTATTTCTCAGTTTCGGCCGCGTGAAATTGATGGAGTCCTTCTTGGCTCCAAACCTCGCTCAGGGTGTTCACCAAATGCTCCGGAGGAAAAGCCACTGGGAATTGACAAGAGGCCTCATATTGGGTCATCGAGCAGAAGGCAATCTTGGGTTGCGGCAATCGAAACCCAGAAAAGTTTGGATCGGTTAGCGCACGGGTGAGTTGCCTGGCTCGATCCGCTCTGAAGTTAAAGAAAATCACCCCATCTCCATCTTCGATACGGGCTATCGGTTTTTCTTTTGAAAGAAGCACGGTGGGTAGGACGAACTCATCGGTTTCACCTCGTTCATACCCGATTTCAATCGCTTCATTAGGCGAACGAGCGCTTCGTCCGTCCCCGAGAACCATGGCGCGATACGCTTTTTCAACGCGTTCCCATCGATTATCGCGATCCATGGCGTAATAGCGACCAGAAACGGATGCGGTTTTTCCAACCCCAAACGTTTTGAAGCTTGCTTCCACTTGAGCCACAAAATGAAGCGCACTTTTCGGTGGAGTATCTCGGCCATCCAAAAAACAGTGGAGGAAAAGAGATTGGAATCTCTCACGTGCAGCCAATTCAATCAGCGCCAACAGGTGATCCAGTGAGCTGTGCACTCCCCCTTCACTCACCAAGCCCATCAGGTGAACCCTTCCCTGATGGGTTTTCGCAAAGGAAAAAAGATCAAGAAAGGCCTTGTTTCTAAAGAAACTCCCATCCTTGATGGCATTCGTGATTCGAAGGATGTCCTGATAAACCACCCGGCCCGCCCCAATGTTTAAGTGTCCGACTTCAGAGTTCCCCATCAAGCCCTCCGGAAGTCCAACGGATTCGCCTGAGGCTTCGAGCACGGTGGAAGGATAAGCGTGAGCAAGTTGCGTCATGTGCTGAGGAGAAGCCATTTGGATGGCATTCGATCTCCCGTCCTCCCTGACACCCCAGCCATCCAGAATAAGAAGCAAGGTGGGTCGGTATTTCATGGGAAGCACAATATTCCGGTCAAAAACAAGGAATCCTTTTCCAGGATTTCTCCCCTCCTGCCTCTAAGTAATCCCAGGGGGGAACCGCTTCAAAGCGTGCAAAAAAGTCGACTTTCTGCGACTTATCTTTTGATAAGATAGTAAGGGAGATGGATCATTAAGATGAACGTAAAAGCGTTTTATAAAGACGAACTTGCTTTGAAGCTTCTCTCACTCTCCCCTTCCGAAATCAGCGAACTCCTCACCTTTCTTTTTAGAAAGATGCACTATCGAGTCGCAGAAACGACCTTTCGGGATGGACTTCTTTACCTCCATTTGGTTCAGAACAAGGGCCAGGAATCAGCGCACTATTTGGCCACTTGGACTGGGGGAAAGAAGTCGCTGGATCTCCCGTTCCTTCAACAATTCTTGCAATCATCACCGCTGACGGCACAAGAAGGGATTCCCTTCCAACAAGGCATTTTAATCTCTCCTTATGAGTTTTCACCTGAATTCGAGGCAACGGCCAAACAGCACAACATTCTTCCGATTAGCGGTCAAACGCTTTCTCAACTCTTGCTTGAAAATGAACTCACCTATTATTTCCCAACCTTGCTTGAGGCCCTCGGAAAACATCTCTGGAAAAAACTCCCGTATGTTGTGGCTCCACTTTTTCTTCTATATGCTTTATTCATGTACGAAACAATGAAACCTCACTCGAATACAGCTCCCCCGCACGCTGATTCCCCGACGACTACGACAGAAACCGGAAATGGAAGCAACGAAGTTTCCTTGCTTTCCCCAGCATTTTCAGTTCCAGTGGATGCACAAAACGAAGCCTACAAGCGGATTTCCACGGAATCAGTGCCGGCGGTCGAAAGCAAGAAACCAAAACCAATCGAAGCAAGAAAAAGCAGCAACAAGCTTAATGCAAAGCCATCAGAGAAACCGCAACCTGCTCACGTAGCTCACAAGCAGGAAAAGCATCCAAAGCCCTCCTCGAAGAAAGGGACCCCCTCGGCTGGAAGAATCATACACCATTACACTAACGTGGTCGACCTCGAAGAAAAGTATTACCTGATGGCCAAAGACTTAGAAAAATACCACCACAAGGCCAAAGCTAAAGCCTACTATCAGCGATATCTCCGGATCTCCCCCAACGGCGCACACGCCGCAGAAGCCAAACAATCCCTCACTCGACTGTAAAAGTCACCTTGCTCGTTGTAACATGGAGACAGATTCTATGAGGAGCGAGCGGGGGTCCCTGAGGAGCGGTATTGCGGCGCAAGCGCCACGGATGGCTTAAGTGAGCCCCGCACCTCGGAACCGGACACGATGTCCGGTGAGAATGAGCGACGATGGGATCTCCGCTCGCGACTCATAGGACTTGTCAACCTTGCAACAGAGCAGGGTGACTTTTTAGTATTGGACAATCTGGGCGAAACTGTCTGCTCTTAAGCTCGCACCACCCACCAGCCCTCCATCGATCTCAGGCTGGGACATGAAACCAGCAATATTCTCTGGCTTCACCGAACCGCCATACAAGATTCGCACCATTTCGCTTGCCGGCTTTCCAGCGATCTCTGCAATCACCTGACGAATGAGCCCCATCGTTTCGTTGGATTGTTCTTTCGTATCCGCTTTTCCGGTTCCAATGGCCCAGACCGGCTCGTAAGCCATGACCAACCGATCGCCATTCCCCACATCGACTCCCTCGAGGCCTTGGCGAACTTGTGCTTCAACCACACTCTTTGTCTTACCCCGATCCATCTCTTCTAACGTTTCCCCAACGCAAACAATGGGCCTTAAGTCCTCGGTTAAACTCGCTTTCACCTTTTTGTTCACCGTCTTGTTGCTTTCTCCAAAAAAATGCCGCCTTTCTGAATGACCAATGATCACATACTGGCAATGGAGATCCTTCAGCAAGATCGGCGAAACCTCGCCGGTGTAAGCCCCCTCCTTTTCCCAGAAAACGTCTTGAGCGCCGATACCGAATCTTTTCTCTGCATGGGAAACGGCAAGAGAAAGCAAAGGAAATGACGGACAAATGACCACTTCGCGATCGAGATTGGCGGGAAGGCGCCGTTTCAAGTCAGAAAAAAAGAGCTCCGTTTCTCGACGTGTCTTGTGCATTTTCCAATTGGCTACCAAAAGTGGAACACGCTGTGTTACCGAATTTTCCATCGATTTCTAACTTCTGGTAACCGACGTCGCATCGGCAAGGGCGACGAGGCCCGGAAGCTCCTTCCCTTCCAAAAATTCGAGGGAGGCACCCCCCCCCAGTAGAAAGATGGGTCATCACTTTTGCAAGTCCGAGTTGACCAAGGGCTGCAATCGAATCCCCTCCTCCAACCACCACATTGGCCTGAGCGCCAGCACATTCACCAAGGACTCGAGCCATTTCCAGCGTTCCTGTCGCAAATTCGGAAACCTCAAAAACCCCCATTGGTCCGTTCCAAAAGATCGTTTGAGGTTTTTCTTCGCGAAGCATCTTCGAAAACTCTGCGATGGTTTGTGGACCAATGTCGAACCCCTGCAATCCTTGCATCTTTTTTTCCTCGACAGACAGGGTCACTGCCATGGCTTTTCCCGGCTCGGACAATCCTCTTGCAGCCAAACAATCACTGGGGAGGCGTATTTTGTCTCGATACTTACGAAGAAGTTCTTGAACCAGAACCATTTGACTCTCATCCACCAAGGAATTCCCGACATCGATCCCTTCTGCCTTCAGAAAAGTAAAAGCCATGGCCCCGCCAATGAGGAGTCGATCCACTTTTCGAAGAAGATTTTCGACCACACCGATTTTGTCAGATATTTTGGCCCCTCCCAAGATCGCAAAATAAGGTCGACGCAGATTGTACAACAACTCTGAAAGGACTTGGAGTTCTTTCTCAACGAGGAACCCGGCAACAGCCGGCAGAAATTGCGCGATGCCCACGACACTGGCATGCTTGCGATGAGAAACCCCAAAGGCGTCATTGACAAACACTTCCCCAAGCGAAGCCAGAGCTCGAGCAAACGAAATGTCATTCTCTTCCTCTTCAGGATGAAATCTCAGATTTTCAAGAAGAAGAATTTCTCCTGGATTAAGTTGCCGGGCCAAAGCATCCACCTTAATCCCCACACAATCGTCCACAAATTGCACTTTTCTCTGAAGCAGTCTTTGAACTTCGCTCCCAATCGGACGAAGTGAATAACGACGGGCTGGTTTACCCATGGGCCGTCCAAGATGACTCATCAAAATGACAGCACCCTCTTTCTCTAAGAGGTATCTTAATGTGGGGAACGTTTCCAGAATTCGGGTGTTGTCTTCGATTCTTCCCCCTTCGCCAACCGGAACATTGTAATCCACGCGGAGGAGGACTCGTTTTCCCTTAACCTCGACATCCCGAACCGTTTTTTTTCTTCAGAACCACCATCACGCCAAAACTTTCACATGGGTGATGTAGTTGACCAAATCAGCCACTCGGGACGAATAACCCCATTCATTGTCATACCAAGCCACCACTTTAACGAGATTCTCAATGGCCATCGTAGAAAGTCCATCCACGATCGAAGAATTCGAATTTCCTTTATAGTCCATGCTGACCAAGGGCTCATCTGTGTAATCGAGAATCCCCTTCAGTCGGCCTTTGGCCACCTCTTTGAAGGCCGCATTCACCTCTTCCTTGGTCACATTTTTCTTCAAGATGGCCGTAAAGTCCACGATAGAAACCGTGGGGGTTGGAACTCTTAAGGCATACCCGTCAAAGCGACCCTTCAGGTTCGACATCACAAGGCCAACGGCTTTGGCGGCACCGGTTGATGTTGGAATGATGTTCAAGGCCGCTGCCCGTGCCCGACGAGGATCTTTGTGCGGTAAATCGAGGATGTTTTGATCATTGGTGTAGGAGTGTATGGTCGCCATCAAGCCTTTGTCAATCCCGAAGGAGTCTTCTAAGACCTTGGCTACTGGAGCCAGGCAATTGGTGGTACAGGAAGCATTTGAAACAATGTGGTGTTTGGCCGGATCATACTGATTCTCGTTTACGCCAAGCACAACGGTAATGTCTTCGTTGATCGCAGGCGCGGTGATAATAACTTTCTGCGCGCCCGCGTCCAAGTGGGCTTTGGCCTTATGCCCATCGGTAAAAATGCCCGTAGATTCAATCACAAGGCTCACGCCAAGATCTTTCCATGGCAGCTTGGCTGGATCGCGTTCAGACAAAATCTTGATGTCTCGGCCATCAATCGAAATCACCTTGTCTTTCGCCTGGACTTCGCCAGAATAAATCCCATAATTCGAATCATACTTAAACAAATGGGCATTGGTTTTCGCATCGGTAAGATCGTTAATGGCCACAACCTCAATGGAACGATACTTGGTTAACAAGGCTTTCAATGATTGGCGGCCGATGCGCCCAAACCCATTGATCGCAACACGAACTGACATACACTCCTCCTTAGCAAACGGTGGGGATTTCTCGCAACTTCAGAACAGAGAAATTGGCTCTAAGCGCCTCTCAAACCTTCTGAGGAGAGAACGCAGGTTCCTTTCAATCAGGCATAGGCGGCCAAGCGACGAAATCGATGGTTTAACGCCGACTTACTGATGGCGAGTTTTTTGGCCAGTTCACTAAGATTCAAATCGGGATGGTGCAATCGCGCTGATGCCGCCTGCTTCAAAGCATCCGGGAGATATCTCCACGTTTTCCCATTCATTATCTCGGTTACCAATTCCGTTTGTTGAGCGGCAGCCTTGGCTGTTCTGGCAAGATTACCCGATTCGTAGTTAACCCTACGACGCACGATGTTCTTCGTTTCACGAAGGGCGCGAACTTCCTCGAAACGTAACAGCGTATGCTGTGCCCCAAGAAGGGTCAAGAGCTTTGCCAAGGTGTCGCCACTCTTACTGAAAAGCACGTGGCCCTTTTCGTTGCTATAGTCCCCGAGTGAACAACCGACTTTTTTTAAAAAGGTCGCCATGAGCGTCAGTTGTTTGTCGGTCAAACGATTCATTTCCAAATGATATCCAATTTTTGGAAAACTAAGCGAGCCACGCATGAGAAAAGCCGCTTGCAGAAAACTTCGTTGGCAACACGGTTTCAGAGCATCCTTCAAAAGCGGCTCATTCAAGAAATGAAGAGGTTTCTGGCCAAAAACGATCCGTCCATTTCGATGTGTTCCTTTCTTGGCAATCCCCATTCCCCAAGCCTTGATTCTTAGCCCTTTCAGCAAGCCCAAAAGAAATCGGGCCATCGCCGCCCCCCTGAACGTCAAAACATTTCCGGAAAAAGAGCCAAATAAAAAAAGACCCCTCAGAAATACCACCCGACAGCATTGGGTCTTGGGTGGGTGTTGCAAGATTTCTTCCTTGATTTGCGGAGTGAGTGAGGCCAACTTACAAGAACCCCCGTTCCTGAAAGCTTACAAATCCTTTTCTTGCGATCACTAAATGGTCAAGAACCTCGACCCCCATCAATTTTCCAGCCTCGACCAGTCGCTCCGTTAACCGACGGTCTTCGGGGCTTGGCTCTGGGTCGCCCGATGGATGGTTGTGGGCTAGAACGATGGCGGCTGCACTCACTTCGAGCGCAGGAGCAAAAACTTCTCGCGGATGAACCATGTTGGAGAAGAGAGAACCGATGCTGATGGTTTCTCGTTTGAGGACCTGATTTTTGGCATTCAGATAGAGTGAAACAAAATATTCTTTCTTGTGTTCGGCCAAATCGCGCGTTAGCTCGAAAGCGATTTGCGGGCTTTCCACCTTCGGCAGATGGTCATTTTCCTTCGAAAACAACCGACGCCCAAGCTCGATTGCCGCCAAGATTGTACACCCCTTGGCTTCTCCTACCCCTCGTTCTTCCATGAAGTCTCGGAACTGGAGCGATTGGAGCCCTTTCTTGCTCGAGAGTCGCAAGAGCCGATTGGCAACACCAAGAACGTTTCTCCCCCGGATTCCTGATCCCAAAAGTATGGCAAGAAGTTCGGTGTCACTTAATGAACGTGCTCCTCGTTGAATGAGCTTTTCACGAGGACGAAGAACTGGCGGAAGTTCAGAGATTTTTAGAGTGTGATCGGGCATCAACGGACTACTCTAGTCCGCTTTAACCCTACCACATTCCCAACGCCAATTCCTCTAACTGCGAGACGAATTCAACAAGTTTACTTATAATTTACACTCAAGACACAATTTGTTAACATGAGAAGAGTAAAATAAAAGCAGTACAATGGCCACCACACCTCAGGATCAAAATGGAAGAAGGCGCGCACCCGTAGGAAGAGGGCGCGGAGGGGGAATTCGACCCATTTCCCTTACTGGGGGAGATACCGTACCTCAAGCGAGCACTCTTCCAATTGGCGGGATTAGTGGGACTCAAGAAAACTTTCCGATCGAACTTGCCATCGCCGAAAGCCAAGGCCCTTGGAAGCGAGACCGGATCACTTTAACATTAGAAGCTCAGGTCATTCTCATGGAGATGAAATCAGCGGCACGCAACCTGCTTGACTTTGCGGAACAGATTTACTCCAACATGGTTTCCCAAGTGAAGGTAGCTGCAGGACGAATGCTGCGACTTGAGCCTTTTGGTGGCTACCGCGTTTTTTGGAAGAATTAACAATTAAGGGACTAAACCAAGCGTTGCGGCCAATACCAGCGTTCCGCCAAGAACGCCAATAAGGCCCCCGGCCCCCATGGCAACAGCCGCGTTACCGATAGACATCAAACCAAGAAAAGAAACCGCCAAAATTCCGATTCCTATCCTGCCCAGAAGAAAAT
>JABDET010000051.1 GCA_013286945.1 Candidatus Melainabacteria bacterium | reverse complement strand
GGTTTCGATTAAGCTTGATGAAACACCCAATGCTTCTTTTGAATATTCGGGACAGGTGGAGGGAAGATGAAATCTCTTGTTCAGAAAGATGGCGTAAGACTTCAATCCCTCATTTCCGAAATGCTGACAGAGATTGGGGAAGATCCCAACCGAGAAGGGCTAGCACGAACCCCAAAGCGCGTTGAACAAGCATTGCGCTTTTTTACCGAAGGCTACAATCTTGATCCCGATGAAATTCTAAACGGCGCACTCTATTCTGTTCCTTATTCTGAGATGGTGATTGTAAAAGACATTGATTTTTATTCGCTGTGCGAACATCACCTGCTTCCGTTTTTTGGGAAATGCCATATTGCTTATATTCCCAAGGGGAAGGTGGTGGGGCTATCCAAAATTGCTCGATTGGTGGAAGTTTTTTCCCGCCGATTGCAAGTGCAAGAGCGACTCACCACCGAAATCGCCGATACCCTGAACGGGAAAATAAAGCCCATGGGGGTAGGCGTTGTGGTGGAGGCCCAACACCTTTGCATGATCATGCGGGGAGTGCAAAAGCAAAACTCCGTGGCGGTAACGAGTTCCTTACTTGGAGCTTTTCAAGATCAAAAGGTTCGAATGGAATTCCTGGAACTCATTAAGAAGTAAAGCGCCTTCACTTTCGTTTCACTATCCCTGGACGCGAAACGAATGCCTTCGGGCACCGCGAGGCACTAAAGCTGAGGAGGTCAGTGTGAGAAACGAAAGTAAAGGCGCTGTGTTTCCTCGTCGCTCAACCCCCCGCCACAAGTGGCGGGGTTTCTCGCGACTTCAGAAATAGCCCATTCTCATGCAAGTTGCTATTGTCACTCACGGAGGCGCTGGCTCTCCTGAGCTCTGGAACGATGGGTGCGTAATTGCAGCCAGCGCCGGGCTGGAAAAACTCCTTCAAAATGAATCCGCCTTCCAAGCTACAACGCACGCGACGGTTTCTCTCGAAGACGACGGACGATTCAATGCTGGGGTCGGCTCAGCCATTCGGCTCGACGGCGAGAGCGTGGAAATGGATGCCGCCATCATGGATTCCGAAGGGAGGCTCGGAGCTGTCGTGACAATCCACGGGGTGAAAAACCCCATCTTGATTGCCAGTCGTATCACCGAAACTCCCCATCACATTCTTGCGGGGGAAGGAGCTGTCGCATTTGCACGGCGGAATGGTTTCCCTGACTTTAACAAGCGTTCGGATTGGGCCAAGAAACGCTACGAGCAGATGAAAGGGGCGCTCTCGTCTGGAAATGCAGAGCTCAAGCGATCTCTCGAGGAGCATTGGAATTTTGAGCGACCCTTCAGGGAAGTCTTCCCGTCCGACACTGTCGGAGCCGTCGCCCGTGACCATCGTGGGCACTTTGCTGTGGCGGTTTCCACCGGTGGGTCAGGGGCCATGCTGAAGGGGCGTGTGGGGGACACTCCCCTCATCGGATCCGGGTTCTTTGCCGGGGAAATGGGGGCGGTCGCTGTCACCGGCATCGGTGAGGAGATCATGAAACAATTGCTGGCAAAGACAATCTATGACCTTCTGGTCGATGGCAAGACACCGGAGATCGCTTGCCAACAAGGGGTTAAGCTATTCCCCTCCAACATTCCTATAGGAGCGATCGCGGTCGGAAAACAAGGAGCTGCATCTTATTGCAACACCCAAATGGCCTGCGCCATTCTCGAAAAGTAACCGGACGCATCAAAGCCATCTCCTTTGACGCGGATGGAACATTGCTTGGAACTTTCGCCGATTCCCCTCGTGGCTTCGAAAAGTTCTTTCTCGAAGCGGCGCGATCCCATGGAAAAAAAATTACCCTTGAAATCATTGAACCGGTTCTCAGTCGAATTAAAGAAGAGACACGCAAGCGGCGCCAGCAAGGCTTCAAGCCTTATGCCAGTGAAGAGAATAGCCGACTCCACTGGCTTTGGTTTTACGAAGAAGTTTTCAAGGCTCTCGATCTTCCAAACCCAAAAACGTTGGCGCACCAAATGATTACACGGTATGAATCGGGTGAATTCACCACGCTTTATTCCGATACCCTACCGTGCCTTAAAACTTTGGCTTCAAAAAACATTCCAATGATTGTCATATCAAACTATGCCCCACTTCTTGAACGTTTCTTAAATGAACTGGGAATTGACAACTTTTTTCAGAAGACCTTGATTTCAGGGATTGTCGGAATTGAAAAACCAGATCCAGCCATCTTCCAGATGGGAGCCAAAGCCCTAAGCTTAAATCCTCAAGAGATTTTGCACATCGGAAACGATCTGCACGAAGACTACCATGGAGCTACTCAGTCGGGGTTCCAAGCCTTGCTTCTTGATCGGGACAAAATCCATGCTGACAAAAACTTATCGAGAATCTCCAGCCTTCATCGATTGAAACTTTAGGGACAAGCGCAAACTATCACCGCAGTCGCGAGTACCCCGCAACTTGATGCGGGGGTGAAGCGACCAGTTGCGGGTGACGAGCGACCAGGTAAAAATCGCCTCACTCTCGTGAGGCGATTTATTTTCCCATGCCAGCAGTGATCCCCTTAACAAAATAGCGTTGCAACATCAGAAAAATCACCAGTGTGGGGAGCATCGCAAGCACCGATCCTGCAGCAACGAGCCTAAAATTTGTAGAAAACGTTCCGGAAAGCCAGGTAAGCCCAACAGACAAGGGATACATCTTGGTGTCCTTCAAGATGATCAGTGGCCAAAGAAAACTGTTCCAATAGGCCACAAAAGCAAAAAACAGCCAAGGTGGCTAGCGCGGGGGAAACCAAAGGGAGCATGATTCGCCACCAAAGGGAAAAGTGACCGCAACCGTCAATCCGGGCTGCATCCTCAATTTCCTTTGGAATGGACAGATAAGCTTGGCGTAACAAGATAATTCCAAACACCGAGGCAATGCTGGGGAGGAAAACACCAAGGTACGTGTTCGTTAATCCGAGTCGTGAACAGGTCAGAAAATTGATAATCAGCAAGCCTTCTTCGGGGAGCATCAAGGTTGCAAGCAAGACAATAAAAATCAGCTTCTTCCCCGGAAAATCCATTCTGGCCAAAGGATACCCAGCCAATGCACTCAAGAACAAGGTCAACGTCGTTCCGAAGAAAACGATGATCACGGTGTTCAAGAAAAAGCGAGCCATGGGAACCGCTTGCCACACCTCGACATAATTGTGGAAAGTCAAATGCGACGGGAAAAGCCTTGGCGGAAACGCGTAGATGTCCCCACTTCCAGAAAGTGAAGTTACCAGAAGCCAATAAAAAGGCCCAACAAAAATAGCTGCCAATATCAGCAAGCAAAGGTAGCGAACAAGAATGTTAAGCCGTTTGTGCACTGAGTCTCCTTCGATCTTCAGGCTGGAGTCTTGAGCATACGGATCGCGACAAGAATCACCCACAATCCTAACGCGAAATAGAATCCCACAACCGAGAAAGAAGCCATCACCACAAAGCAGACAACAAGCAAGCCTGCGTAAGCGGCGATCCAAGCGCTTTTGCCTGCTCTCGCAAAGCGAACCATGTTAATGACAGAAAAAATGACAATGATCCAAAGACCTGGATGAACTGGCATAACTTGCCCTCCTCATTTAGGAGACACTTCCGTACGTGTCCCCGCACTAAGCTAGGTGTAGCTTTCAAATCCCCCCTCTCGAAAGAACCGATAATTCACATAGGAAAGAAGCCCAATGGCCACGGCAAGCAACAATCCCAAAGCGGCTGCATATCCAAGCTTCAACTGATTCATGAACAAATCGTACATGTAATAAACCATGGTCGTGGTCGACAAAAGTGGCCCCCCCCCTCGGTCATCACGTAAATCTCAGCGAAAACTTTTACAGCTGCAATGCAAGAAATCAACGTGCAAAAGGCAATGCTGGGCTTTAACAGTGGGAGTGTAATGTGGCGAAAAACATGAAGCCAATTCGCCCCGTCCAGTTTTGCGGCTTCCTCGTATTGAGGGTCGATCACCTGAAGTCCCGCCAGGTAAATCACCATGTAGTATCCTAATCCTTTCCAGAAGGTTACGAGCATCACACTGTAAAGGGCGATGGATGGATCGGTAAGCCAATGAATCGGTTCGTGAATCCAATGTAAGCTCATGAGAATCCCATTAAACAATCCTTGTTCGGCCAACAACCATTTCCAAGCGAGTGCTACGACAATAATACTGGTAATGACGGGAACATAAAAAAGCATTCGGAAAAAATGCATTCCCTTCGTCTCCTGGTTCACCACAAGTGCCAGCAAGATAGAAAAAAGTTGTAAAACCGGGACAACCAAGAGATAAACGAGGGAGTTCCTGAAAGCGATATGGGCTACAGGGTCCGTCATAATTTCTTTGAAATTGTTGAGTCCAACAAACTGAGGTGGCGACACAACGTTATACTGAAAAAGAGACAAAACTGAACCAAGGATTAACGGAAAAACGGTAAACACGAGAAGTAACAACAGCGCAGGCAAGAGAAAGCCATAAGCAGAAAGCCAGGACAACCGAGCTACTTTAGAAGCTTGTCCCATAAGAGCGCTGCATCATGTAGGGCTTGATACGGACTCTTCCTCCCCATTAAAGCGTTTTCAAGCGCATCACGAATCGCTTCGTTTCGAGCTTTGCTGTTCTTTAAACCCAGCGTCAGATCTTTAGCTATTCGAAGTTCACTTGCTCCAATTTTACGTGCTTCTCCAATCAGTGGATCAGCTCCTTGGGTCTTGAAAAATGGATCGCTGGAAGCTTTTCGGGTCGAAGGAAACACGAGAACCACTTGACTAAACTTAAGCTGATTCTTGTCATTGGTCAAAAAGGTGGCGAAATCAATGGCTTCAGGAATCAAGGGAGCATTGCGAGGGACAACGAGATTCATGGTAGCCGCTCCAATCACTTTTCCTTTTCCAAGGGGAAGCGGCGCAACACGGGTAACCGAATACACCGATGGCGCACTGTCTCTTACTCGATTGAGGAACTGCGGTCCTGTTTGTAAGACAGCCAGTCTGCCCGCTTGATAAAGATCAACAGCCTGCTGGTAAGCTTTGCTTAAGGAAAGGGTCTCCCGAGGGATAGTCCCATTTCTAAATAAGTCGACGTACATCGCTAATCGCTTGACCGCCTCGGGTTGATCAAAGAGAGCGGTTCTCCTCTCCGAATCGACCACTGGAATCCCTTGTTCTTCTAAATCCTGAATAAACTTGATGGCAGGGAACCAACCGTACAACCCTGTCTTATCTTTGATCTCTTTCGAATCCTCGACCAATTCATCCCAGGTTGTGGGAGGGTTATTCGGATCGAGGCCAGCTTTGCTGAAAATGTCCGCATTGTAGATTAAGACTTCGGTCGTCACATACCAAGGGATCGCATAACTCGATCCTTGATAGTTCACCGCGTTCCAGAGTCCCGGAAAATAGAGAGCACGTACCTCAGGACGCACGAATTGATCCATGTTGAGCAAAGCGCCCGCTTCGGTTAATTGAAAAGCCATCTCCGTGTTAAGATTAACCACCGATGGAGGGGAATCTGAGGCAAAAGCTGCAATCAGTTTTTGTTGGATCGCATTTAGAGGGAGATCCACCCAATCGACTTGTATCCCAGGGTGGGTTTTCTCCCAATCATGAATGACTTCATTCATGTACGAGGTGAAGAGCGGCTGGAGCGAGATGGTCCAAACTTCAAGTTTTTTCGTTGATTTTCGAGGACAACCTGAAAGAAGAAAAAGGGTCACAATTAGACAAAAGAAAGTAATAAAACGCAACCGATGAACGAAGGTTTTCTCCATAGCCGCGGGGTTGTTACGGATCAATGCGCGAAGAAACCACGCGAGAAGTGGACTGCATCCAGGCCGCATCCGGTCAATGAAGCAAGAAAAAACACAATGAAACCAGCCAACCCCAATGAAGAGAAAATTGATTTATTCATCCAACTTTTCAACATAGTACATTTCTCCTTCGCGACGACTTGGCTTCACTTTCCCCTTTTCAAGTGCGCGCAAAAAAGCACCCACGACTTTGGGATCAAACTGTGTCCCTGAATTTCCCACAATCTCATCTAAAGCTTCCTGAATCCCCATGGCTTTTCGATACGGGCGATCATTGGTCATGGCATCAAAAGCATCTGCCACGGCAATGATGCGAGCTGACAAGGGAATTTCGTCCCCTTTTAAACCTTTGGGATACCCCTTGCCGTCGTAGCGTTCTTGATTGTATAACACGGAGGGGACAATTTTTTGCAAGAAGCGGTGGCGCTTCAGTAAATGATAGCCGATAGCCGGATGCTCCTGAATGTGTTCAAACTCTTCCGGCGTTAAGCTCCCCGGTTTCATCAAGACCTCTTCTCGAATCCCGATTTTCCCGACGTCATGCAAGAGACTCGCCAACTCGAGATAACGCCGCTCCGAGGGAATCCCCTCCATCTCATCATAGATGGCCAAAGTCAGTTCGGTTACTCTCCGCGAATGACCATAGGTTATCGGATCCTTGATGTCGATGGCATCGGCCAAGGTTCGCACCGTATAAAGCGCGTCCTCAACGTCTTCAAAGAGGCGCTGATTGTTGATGGCGACCGCGGCTAAGTTTGCGAACGCCTGGATGAGTTCCACGTCCTCTGAGCTGAATTGTTGGTTTTCCCGATGAATCATTTCAATGACACCAACAATGTTCGTTTCCGTGTCTTCGTCTAACCCTTGAATCGGTCGAGCTTTGAGAGGTATACAAAGCATGGCTCGTGACATGTTCCCTTCGGAAGATTGAAAGACGAGTGGCTCTCCGGTTTGGGCCACCTTCCCAGCGATCCCTTCGCCAAGTTTCAGCCGATACTGAAGATTTTCTTCTTCAATTTCTCGAACCGAAATGTCAATCACCAATTCGCCGGTTTCCACTTCCAAAAGCCAGAGCGAGCTATTTTCGACTTCGAGAACCTCCACTGCCGTCGACAAAATGTCAGACATGAGAATCTTTAAGTCAAAGGTCGAAGTAAGCTTCGTACTGGCTTCAAGAAAGGCGCGCAATTGACGAATTTGCTTTTGGAGATTCGTTGAATCGTCAGATTTCGGTGATTGGTGCATGGCCTCTTTTTTCTAGAATTCTTGTAAAGTTATCGATTACCTCTTGAGGAGCAAACACGCTCCCTGGGCCAGTTTCTCCTGGATTAATGCCATGAAAATCAGATCCGGATGTCATGAAAAGCCCGTATTTCCGTGCTAAGGTCGCGAGTTGCTCCATCTGTGAGCTCGAATGCTTTGGATAATAAACTTCAAGACCCATCAATCCTGCGCTTACCAAAGATTGCAACAATTCAACTCCACCACGAAAGGGATGGGCTAAAACAGCGATTCCGTGAGCCTTCTGGATCAATCCGATCGCTTCTTCCGGTGTAAAATAATGCCTTGGCACCCATCCCGGTTTTCCCTGTCCAAGGTATTTGTTGAATGCTTCTTCGACTGTTTTCACCACCCCCTTCTCAATCAAGGCGAGAGCCAAATGAGGGCGACCGACAGAGCCCTTCCCCGCTAAGGCTTGCAGGCGTTTTTCATCCAAGCCAAATCCGAGTCCATTTAGCTTATCAAACATACTTTTGAGGCGAATCTCGCGTTCTCGTCGTTGATTGGCAAGTTGTTCTTGGAAGAAATGCAACGAGGGATCAAAATCATAGCCAAGAATGTGCACTTCTTCCCCTTGATAATCCGTATTCAGTTCAACGCCAGAGACTAACGTCATTTTACACGATTTCGCTTTTTCTTCGATCAAAGGATACGCATCCAGACAATCGTGATCCGTGATGGAAAGAATTCCTACCCCATTGGTGTGGGCCAGAGAAAGTAAACGAAGAGGGGGGAGAATGCCGTCAGAAAATGTGGTGTGAAGATGGAGATCCATCTTCATGGTTCAGAGGCTCTTTTTGCGACTTAGCCTTTCAGCAAGAAAGGTTAAGATTCGAACACCAACACCGGTAGCGCCACTTCTCGGAAGATATGGGTGTTGTTGATACGGAATTTTGTCCGCGTCCACGCGCGCAGTTCCTGCAATATCCAAATGTGCCCATGGAATATCCCCTACAAATTCGCGCAAGAATGCAGCCGCCGTGCAAGGCGCTGCATAACGACCTCCCGTGTTTTTCAGGTCAGCAATTCCACTCTTGACTTGAACAGTGTATTCTTCAAAAAGCGGGAGCTGCCAAATGGGCTCGTACGACTCCTTGCTGGCCAGAAGAAGCTCTTCAAGGAGCTTTTCATGGGTGGAAAATACACCAGAAGCCACGTGACCCAACGCAACCACAACCCCACCCGTCAAGGTGGCCAAGTCAACCACAGCATCAACTTTCATTTTGCAAATGTATCCGAGTGCATCCGCTAAGAGCAAGCGACCTTCGGCATCTGTGTTGATGATTTCGATCGTTTTGCCGACAAAGGATTTGACAATGTCTCCTGGCTTATAAGCATTCCCGTCAGGGAGATTCTCAGCCAGTGGAAGCACCGCGATGATATTGATGGGCATTTTAAGCTTGGCAATGGCCTGAACTGCTCCCAAACAAGCCGCAGCACCCCCCATATCCGAGGTCATGTATTGCATATCATCCGATGGCTTGATGGAAATTCCGCCACTATCAAAAGTAACCCCTTTTCCAACAAGTCCTAAGGTAAACGCACCCTTGTCTCCCCCCTTGTATTCAAGAACAATGAGCTTGGGTGGTTGTTGGCTTCCCTGAGCCACACTGAGAAAAGCTCCCATCCCAAGGGCTTCGATTTCAGGTTTGTCAAGAATCTTGATCGAAAGACCCAAATCTTTTGCAACCCGCTTGGCTTCATCGGCAAAGGCCCTGGGGGTCATCTGATTCGAAGGCTCATTCACCAGGTCGCGAACAAAATTAGCCGATTCTGCCAGAATGCTTCCCCGCTCCCCACCTTTCTTAGCCAATGAGACTTCTTCGCTGTCTTCGACCACCAAGATTAATTCTTTCGGAAGCCCTTGCTTTGCGTCTGGCTTCTTGCTCTTGTATTTGTTAAAGCCATAAAGGCCCAGAAGAAGGCCTTCGGTAACAGCCTCCGCACTTTGACCTGGTTCAAAATCAAGAAAACTACCGACCGGAACGGCTAACTGCTGCGAAAAAAGCCGACGTGCGATTCGTCCTCCACGGGCAACCACGGATCGAAGTTTGTCGAGGTTAAAAGCCTCACGCTTACCGACCCCGATCAAAATGAGATGGGAAATCGGAATGACTTCAGGATGAAGCACAACATACTCTTTGAATTTTCCGGAAACTTCTCCGCTTTTGGCTAAACGAGTTAAACTCCCATTCAGAATCTCGTCAAGCGCAGCGGTAAACGGATCGAACCTTTCTTTGTCCTCGTATGTAGGGATTAAAAGAGAGCCAGATACAATCTTTGTCACATCGGAATGAACAACCTGAATTTTCACTCAGAAATTTTTCGAGTATTTTCCTGAACTTCCTCTGCAACGATATTACCGGAGTTCAACCATCAGTCGAATCGCCGTTCGAATTTCTCCATTGATATCGATTTCAGTGAAAGCGGGGACGCAAATTAGGTCCATTCCCGCAGGCGCCACAAAACCGCGAGCAATCGCGACAGCCTTGACGGCTTGATTAAGAGCACCCGCCCCGATGGCTTGGAGTTCAGCAGTCCCCCTTTGACGCAAAACCCCTGCTAAGGCCCCTGCAACAGAATTTGGGTTGGACTTTGCCGAAACCTTGAGAATGTCTGGCATTTTGGTAGCTAGTTCGGTCATTTTTGCTCACTCCACAGTGTTAAATGTGTTGTTCAGAGCTACAAAATTGTCCTCTCCGCTCTTTATACCCATTTTTCCTATTTTAAACCCAATCGGGGAAAGAATTCGACAGGTCAGTTTGACGAAAAGTTCACAAGTCGTCAATAATTTTCTTCATTTTCCACCTTCCATCTCTTGCGGAATTTCCGTATAATATGAGCAGGAGCTAAAAAGAAAGGCCCAAAGAGAAAAATATTCAAAGGGGAGCAGTCTGTATGCCGAAGAAAACCACCCTGACGGGGGGAAAAGCCAAAAAATCGAAAAATCGGCTTCTCGTCCATCGAAAAAGCAACCAATTCCGAGATTTTGTACGTCTTTTGCGAGAATCCCATGAACGGGTGGCTAAGAAACAAGAACCCGTTGCAGAATTAGTTCAGTCCTAGCTCCAGTTACTGCTTTTCAAGCGCTTCGAGCCTCTTCAACAGTCCAGGCAACTGATGTAAAAGAGCCAAAACCTCAAGATTTTCCCGATGATTCCTCGCGGGGGTCCCACTCACAAAAGAACCTGATTTCAAATTGTGCCACACACTGGAGCCACCCGCAATGGTGACATGGTCCCCAATCTGAAGGTGATCGCGTATCCCGGCACGCCCTCCCACAACGGAAGCATCGCCAATGCTGGTACTTCCAGCAATCCCAACCATAGCCGCGATTATGCAGTTTTCTCCTATCTGGCAATTGTGCGCAATTTGCACAAGGTTGTCGATCTTGGTTCCGCGACCAATTCGAGTGATTCCGAGGGTAGCCCGATCGATGGTGGAATTAGCCCCCACCTCAACCTCGTCTTCTAAAATAACGGTCCCCACTTGCGGAACATGCCAGTGCTTCCCGTGTTCATCGGTGGCATATCCAAAGCCGTCACTTCCGATAACGACTCCTTCGTAAATAAGACAACCTCGCCCAATCTTGACTCCTCGCAGGATATTCGCGTGGCTTCGAATGACGGTGTGATCTCCAACCACAACATTCTCTTCCAAGAGAACAAAGGGGCCAATCTGCACCTGTTCCCCAAGCTTCACATTTTCCCCGACAACCGAATAAGGACCGATCGTGATTTCTTTCCCAAGAACAGCCGTCTTATCAACCACCGCTGTGGGATGAATTCCCAAAGTGGGGGAATCGGCCGGATGAAAGAGTCGAAGAAGCTTGGCAAACGCAAGCTTAACATTCTTGGCTCTGATTCCAGGTTTTTTCGACAGATCGGCGTCAAAGGGGGCAAGAACTGCACTGGCGAGAGATTTCTCCGCCGCTTCCAATTTCTTCACGTCGCCCACATAAACAAGTGAACCCGATCGGGCTTGATCGATTCCCACCAGATTATCCACCAAGAGATTCCCCTCGCCAACGAGCTCTCCGTCTACTCGTTTAGCGAGTTCGAGAAGAGTAAATTTCGATTGATTATTTTCCATGTGTTTGATTCAAATGGGAAACATAGTATGCGATATCCCATCGCTCCTCATCGGTTAAGGTGTCGGAATAGGGGGGCATCGGGGTTCCCATCATTCCGGTTGTGATCGTGATGTAAATCTCTTTGGGTGAATTTCCCCGCTTTAAGATTCCTCCTGCTAAATCTGCTGGATGAATTGGATAGCCCCAGTCGTCTTGTAGGATAAGCGCAGAGGGGCCGTCTCCGTGGGGGAGCTTGTCTTGGCTTTGCCCCCCTGGACCATGGCAATCATTGCATTTGGCTTTTCCTACGAACAAGGCTTCGCCACGGTCTCTATGTTCTGCAAGTGTTGATGGAGCAAGCTCGGGTTCATGAATAACCAAGAGGTGTCGTGGTGGCCTTTTCGCGCGATCGCGAGCCAGGCTCTTGATATAAGCTATGACTGACCAGCGTGCTCGAGTTGGAAGAGAGCTCCGGCCCGGCATTGCCGTGTTCGCCATTCCGCGCGTGACCGTTCGATACAAATCTGCATCGGTTGGAGACTCATCTGAAAGGGTCGTTTTAAACTTGTATTCTCCGCTCACGAGATTCCTCGGTTTAGGATAGAGAAACAAGGACGCAGGTCCATCCCCTATCCCGCGAGTCCCGTGACAAACCGCGCAGTTCTCCTCGTACACTTTCTTCCCAAGCTTGATGCTTGCTCCAGAAACCACTTTGCTCTTCGAGTCAACGATATCGAACCAGTCCGGCTTCTCAGCCGTCTCCTGGCCTTGGAGAAATGCAACCGATTCTTCGAGCGGAGCCTGAGGTGCAATCAGCGTGATTTGATCCCCTGGGTTCACCCTCCCCTGCAAAGAGCCACGGGCCCACACCACTGGGGTTCCATCTTTTTTTGTTTCCGGCGAAAGGCTCATAGGAAGAAATGCTTTCAGTCCGTTCGGCAATGTCTTCCACGAAACATCTGAGACATAGAGATAAATGAATTTGCTTGGATTAAAGCTAAACAACGATTCAAGATTCGGTGTTCGATTAATCCCATACGCCGAGCCCCCACTCGGGGTCATGTAAGTCTTGCTTCCTACCACAACTTTAATGAGGAAAAATTCGTTTGGATACCCAGGCATTGCCGAAGAGGGAACAACCAATCTTGGATCCCACAAATGCGCATAGTGCCAATCATCACCGTATTTTCTTCCAATTTGGGACATCGGCATGGTGTGACACTGAAAACACTTTTCTTCCGCAAAGACCGCTTTTCCAAGAACGGCGTTTTTTGATAGGTCTCTCTTTGCTCCGAGCTGGCACCCAACCAAGCCCAAAAGGAAAACCACCCAAACAATTGGCTTCACGTGGCCAGGGAATTGGCGAGAAATCCTGAGGTGACCCCTTTCAGAAAACGCTTCGATAAGAGGAAAAGAATGAGGTGAGTCGCTAACAGTGCCGCACCGATGATCACGTGGGAGGTAGTTGGAAACACCGCTTTCTGAGTCCAAATGATCGTTCCACCCAGGAGCACCTGAGTAAAGAGAAGAAAAAGTGCTGCCCATGCACCCACACGAAGTTCCACTCCTTCACCCCTTTGGGTTAACCGAAGAATCCGCAACTGAGTCCAAAGAACAAAAATGCTAACAACGACAGCTCCCACCCGATGTGCAAAGTGAATCACCACTGGAAATGTCATGGTGGCTTTCGGCGGGAACACCTGTCCAAAAGCCAGCGGAAAATCAGGGATTGCCAAACCAGCTCCGATGTGCCGCATAATGGCTCCAAGCAAGATCTGGAAATAGATCAAGATCAGGGTGACCAGGGTTAGGGTAGAAATTGAGGGGAAGCCGTAATCAGGGATGTTTCTTTGACCCTTCATCCAAGTGGCTGATGTCAGTAACGTAATCGCAACCACCGAACAGAAAAAAAGTTGTGCCAAACCAGCGTGAGCCACAGAGACAGCTGGCGGAAGTTTCAACAAGACCGTCATTCCGCCTAGAAGGGCTTGCAGAAAAATGGCAACAATCGAAAAGATTCCAAGCCATCGAACTGAAGGTCGATCTTCTTTCCTCAAGATCCAGACAACAAGGCCAAGCGTTAGAAAAACAACCGTTCCAGCCACCAGGCGATGACCATGTTCAAAGAAAACACCCCCAGTCATCTTGGGGAAGAGCTTTCCGAAGGAAAGAGGCCAATCTGGAACTGAAAGACCCGAGCCGGTACTTGTGACCAATCCCCCCGCAAAAAGAAGAAAGAACGTGGCGCAAGCCACAAACATGGAATAACGATGCAAAGCCACCCGACTTTCCATCACGATTTTCTCATCGACTCCATGGTGGCAATGTCACGAATCAATAAACGAAGATCCTGAGGATGGCTGGAATCGAAGTACCCTCGAATCTTCCCATTTTGATCCACCAAAACAAAATAATTGCTATGATTCAAAACGTCGTCTTTGTTTGCTGCATCGGTAATGAACGGAAGATGAAAGTTTTTT
>JABDET010000050.1 GCA_013286945.1 Candidatus Melainabacteria bacterium | reverse complement strand
GTGTTTTCCCTTGCGTACATCTTTTGGAAGTGCTTGAGCTCTACGTGTGAGATTTCGTGAGCCAAAACAGCAGCAAGTTCGTCGTCATTCTCAAAATACGAAAGAAGTCCTTTGGTAACATAAATGAATCCACCCGGCAGCGCAAACGCATTGGCATCTTTCATGTTGATGACCCTGAAAGAATAAGGAATTTTTCGAATCGCGTTTTGAGCTAGTTCTCCCCCAATGGTTTCTACCTTGTTTTCCCATCGGGGATCATGATACAGTCCATATTGTCGTTCTACTTCAGCCGAGAATTGGCGTCCAATGTTGATTTCTTGCTGATCGGACATCGCGTAAAGTTCCTGAGAAGCACTCAAGAACAACAAAACAAGGATGAATGTGAAAAATCGGTTTTGCATATAAAATTTATCCCACCATGCCGTGTGCTTATTGCTTATGGAACCCTCTTGTTTAGAGGGGAAGCCCCCCGACAGCTTTAGGATTCCCTTCTTCTTTTAAAGGGCTTTCAACACCGCTACCGGCGACAAGCTTCCAAATGTTTTTCTATCGGCTCCAAGCGAATGATTCACATCACGCGCACAGCAGGACGCTTTATTATCTCTTATCTTAATTATACCGTTGAACCCTCCCATGGTCAAGTGGACTAGGGGAGAATTCCATAGGCTAGCCCATCTTTGTTAAAGAAAACCCAATGCTTTCCATCGTCTGAATATCGAAGGGTTCCAAACGGAACATTCAAGATTCCTGGAATTGGCTGAAGCTGGAAATTATCTTCTTCCTTTCCATAGTACATGGTCATGAGGATGTGCTTGTAGTCTAATATCGCCAACAGAACGGTTTTTCCATCATGGGAAAGGTAATGATAAACATAGGGTTCATGGCCACCAATTGTCCATGTTTTGTTTAAAATGAAATCCTTAAGAAGTGTTTCCCGTTCCCCAGAGGAACGCTTAATTGAATACAGCACACGATTCCGGGTGGCTGCAAATCCACCAAAAGCCACCCCGAGATCCAAAACTCTTGTCCGAGTGCCATCGTACACGATCAAAGCCATTGCAGACCCCTCTTTTGATTCCGTTGGAACAATATACATCGCTTGATCCGGTGGCATAAATTCCCAATTGGATGCTGGGCCCGGAAGTATTTTTCGTATGGCTTGATCGGCCAGGACTCTTGTAAAAGCGATGGACTTGTTCCCGGGATCGGAATCGAGTCTAGCCACGACATGTTCGAGCACGTATCCATCTTTATCATAGAAATAGCCAGGAAAGAAAAACTTTCCTCCTTCCAAATAAATCAGGGGATAGGCACGAAAGCCAGCCCTGTTTGGGACCCGATGAAAAAACCGAGTCACATGTTTGGTGGCGAAATGAAGCCGATAGAAATCTGCTCCATCGTTCCCTATAATATAAAGATTTTCTCCTTTTTCATCCAAGTGGGACTGCTGAGCGCGGACGATGGGAAGATAAAGGGTCCTCATTTTCTGAAACCCCTTTGGACCAAAGTAAAACAATCGGAGTTGATGAATGAACCCCTGTTTCTTTAATTTTAGATCAGATATCGGTTCGTGACCCACGAGAAGGCTTCCGTCACTTGAGATTGTCCAGAGAAGGAAGGTTTTTGGATTGACGCCAAGCTGGACCAATTTTGCGGCCGGGATCATGGAAAAGTCTTTGGCTTGCACAACGCCGTTTAACAAGCCAAAAAACAAAAAAAGACCAACCGCCGGCAAAACAACAAAAGACCTATAGTAAATTTTCACCATTATCCCCCAAGCGATATTTCCTCATGAAACTATTTACCGAGAAAGGGATTCTTCCTTTTGCCCTTTCTCGGTAAAGTATAGATTGCTTTTGGTTGCGCTAACGATTACTGAGTATTGGTTTTCTTAACCCGATAAACCTCGGCATTTCCAACATTGGGGCACCAATCCCACATTATATGTTGGTTACCCTTCATCGTGAAGGCGCCCACATAGTCTCTGTTCTGCGTGGAGATCGCCGTGATGCCAAGGGCTTGCACTGAAACCAATTCGCCTGCATCAACACGGCCATTTTGATTCTTGTCTTGCCAAATGTAGAGTCCTGCAAGTTCTTTTCCTTCAAGAACCCCATTTCCATCGGTGTCAAAAGCTTTTAATTTTTCGAACCCATTGGCATAACCATCCGCCGTTCCAAAGAAGCAGGTCCCATCAATGGATCCATCTGCCTTTGGCTTCACCAGCAAACCATCATGCGGTCCTACCCATTCCATGACCACCGGAAATCCATTGCCAAAGAAGTCAAAGAGCATGAGGTGGTTCTTATCCACTTGTTTTGGATGAGGAAGCCATCGACCTCCAGAAGCCTCCAAACGGCCCTTTCCTTCGATATCAAGAACGATGGGGGTGTAGCCAACATCTGCCACGCCTACGACCACATTGTTTTGCACGACTTTGGTATCCGTCACAGTCTCATTAAAGTGAAGGTACCGATCCTGCACAAAATTATTGGTTGTGGTGGTCGAAGTCGTATTGGTTGTCGTCGTATCTTCAGTGATAGCCGCAGCTCCGGCATAGGTGGTAATGGTCCCCTGCGTATCGGTCTCAGAAACATTCGTGCCTGCAAGCGGCTCACCAGACACAAGCGAAAGTGCGGTCGAGTCACTTGTACTCAATGTCGTGACTGAAGTTCCCCCTGAAGTGCTGATGGTCGCGTTCCCCAACGAACTAATGTCATCAGTTTGAGTTGTCGTTGAGGTCGTCACCGTGTCAGTTTTCGAACTGGTTAAGTGAGCCTGGCCCAAGGTCGTCTTCCCGTTAGCAGTGTTCTGGGTGGTTGTTTTGTCAGACACCGTATTGCTCCCAACAACGACCCTAAAATCCTGAGAGGAAAATGAAATGCCATGGCCAAAATAGTGTTCCTGGTTCCTGCTCATCATGGCCTCGATCGCCGCAGCGCCAGCAGCACTGTCTGCGTGCTGATAAAACATTCCGTCATTGAATCCAGCCTTAGCCAGATCGGAGCTGTAATGTGTGTCCTTGAAAGTTACACCGGATCCCATTTCGGTAGCGCCGGCTCGACCATTGATCACGAAAAATCCATCATTGGCCACGATGTTGTCAGAAGTATGCAACACGTTTTCAATGTGATTGACTGAATCGATCACGTTATGATCAAGATAGGTGGTATTATTCAGTACTTGATTGTTCCCGATATTGTTGACGGTCGATGAGGCATCAGAAAGCGAAGCGGCTTGAATGGTTCCATCTCCGCTTGCATACAACCCATGGAGGTATTGCGCCGCAAGTCCCCCGGTAGCTGCATCCAGCTGTGCTGCGCTGAAATTCTGTCCTTCTGCTTGTTCGAAAGCAGCCGCGCGTAAACCAATGTCACTGTTCGCTCCAAACTTGCCGATAATTGCTTCTAGGCGGCTATTAAGAAAGTTGCGAAAAGTGGTGTTAGCGTTTGCCAATTCGCCATGGCTAAAACCAAAACTGTCAACCTTGTCTTCCGTGATTGTTCCCCTATTCACCGTGCTGTTTTTGTTGGTGCCAATTTTCCCGCTCCCTGCCCACGAGAAAACCGAGAGCGAGAGTATGAGCGCCAGCACCAGAAATTGTCGTTTCTTCATAATAGCCTGCCTTCCTTTCAAATCAAATATGAATGACTTATCTAATTCTATTATAGAAGATTCACTCCTGGAAGTTGTATATAAAATGTTAACAACCGTGAATCTTCATTTACAACTTTGTAAAAAGATCCCCGATTCTTCATGCCGTGTTATCGATGCGCGTGCAGGGCTCCAAGATCCGAGTACGAGATTGTGGCATAGAACGCCGTTAAGCCCAGCAGCTGTAATTGAGGAAAACTCCAGATGGGAAAGCCATTGGGAAACCCAACGGCATTCGTCTTATCGGCATACAATCGCTCGGAGAAATACCCGAGGGCATGGATATTCCCCTGCCCATCCGTGTAAGTCGAGCTCACAACGTCCTGATACGGCGCAATCGAAGTTCCGCTAAAATTGAATTGCCAAAAATTGCTCTTGGGAGGCTGCGTGACAAAAGGGGACACCGGTTGGCTGCGATTAGGGGGAACAAAAGGTGCCCCTTGCCAACTGTCGGCTTGTACTCCAGTGTGGTGCACCCCCATTTGATCGACGTAGTCGTACTTGTACGGCGTCCCATTCCCATACTTTCCATTCATGGCCACGTAGTCACCGTTCACATACGTATCCCGCTTATACTGAGGATCTTGAACGAGATTTCCTTCCCACTCAATTCCGTGATTAGCGGAAAGAACGGAGGCCCGCAGTTGAAGCGAATAATCCTGCAAACTAAACTTTGAATTCGCATCACTTGAACCGCCAGCAACAAAATCATTGAGAAGAACATAGTTCTGGGCCATCAAGCCAAGAGCCGCATTGGTTCCGGTAAAACCCGTGTCTCCTGAAACGGTAAGGTTCCCTTCAGAATTGGAAAACTGCCGAGTGTAAAAAACATCTTCCTTCGATGGATTCTGTTGAAAGCTTGCGAGGTTGCTTGCCCCCGGATAAGGCCACACGGTTTTCGAAGCCACCGGCTGTCCACCTTGATAAAGTTCGACCTTGGTCGGCTGCAAAATGGTGCTGGTTGAGTTAAAATTGCCCGCTGAATCAAATCGTGGAGGAGGAGCAAAAATCGTGTTGTTAAAGCCTGCGGCATCTGTAGTAACCCAAGTCGTCCCCCCATCGATGGTTCCAAAATGCCCTGGATCCAACGTTTGAACCTGTCCATTCACGTCATCAACATGGACGCCTGCCATCGTTCCGTCACTGTTGTACCACATCCCGTCTTTTAGCGTAAGACTAGGGTTGGGCAGGTTGTCAGAGGTTAAACATCCTCCCTGACAGGCATTGGGAATCCAATAGTCTTGTCCTTGGGATGACGGTCCTCCGTTCAAACTCGAAAAGCGCGCGGCTGTCGTCACTGGAAAAGCCTTATTCAAGGTTTGGTACTGAGCAACACAACTGGTATCATTCACAGAGACTGTCTGCCCATTCACGGTGACCGACGTAATCGGGTTCTTGTTGCCATCGAAAAAGGATTCCCCTTGATTGCTCACCACCGTGAGGCCAGAATTCTGTAGATTCCCGTGGACGCGGACATTGCCACCTTGAACGTAAATCACCCCATTCTGGAGTTTCGAAGGATCAAAGGTTTCACTCGCCAAAATGCCGCCGGAGTAATACCCGATTTGCTTAATCGTGACTTTCCCCGGGTTGCTCGTGTCATTTAAGTTGATGTCCACCACCGCGTACCCAGGCTTTTGTGCTGTGGAAAGATCCGGGGGAACCTCGATGGCATGCGGAGTACCCCCTGGAGTTCCAGCCCCAACATCTTGTGAACTCGCGACAAAGATTGTCTTGATTCCCTGGCCACAGGCACTCGAATCGGTAGCGGCTAAAGCGAAATCTTTGCTCATCACATCGGCGGCATTGGTTGGGCTACCTTGGCCAGCATTGACATTGACAGGGCCAAACGGATTCCCTGAAGGGAGCGGAACGGCTGGCACCGATGTTCCCTGGCCGTTCCCTTGAATTTGTCGACCCGTTAATACCCCTTGATTGTCTCCTGATCCAGAAACATTGATGGCCCCATACGCCATAACAATATTCTTCAACTCAGGAGAATCCGACGGGAATCCCAATGCATCAGAAGTGAAGATTTGGAAATTTCCGTTTTGATCGGCCCCATACGGGCTTTGAACTGGTTGAATCGACCGATCGCACGTCGAGCAGCCAGTTTGACCCAGAGAGACTTCAGCACCATTGGCCACATACCCGTTGCCAAGATAAGAAGCCAAATCGGTTCCACCCGTCACACTCGGGTACTTATTCCCCGGGATATCCCAACAACTCCAACACTGATAAAATGCAGTAAAGAGTCCAAGTGTCCGTCGACCGCTCCAATGAATCTGTCGTGATGCATACGTAACCTTTGGAGGGTCCCCTGAATCGGTGACTTGGGAAGTCACGTCAACCGCAATGCTCGAGAGTGCGTAAGGGTTGATCGCTCTTCCCACTGGCTGACAAAGCTCTCCTCCGGGAATCAAGTTGTTAAAATAGAAAACATGAAGAATGCCCTTGATGTGAGCCACTTTATGTTCCGCCGAAGAGACTAGAATCGGGCTGTTGATGGTGAAATCATAGTCGTTTTCGTAGAGCCCACCTCCACCCGGGGCAGGGCTAAGCCACTGACCGTTGGAAGAGGGCCCAATCGTAAAATCATTTCCAGCCCAAGCAATCTTGGGGACTGTTCCACAAATCGTTCCGCCTCCGCCGCTTACAAGAACAGCATCACTCCAATGACCTGTCACGTCTCCCAAATAATTAACCAGGTAGTTAAGCCCCATGTTCGCCCCTTCAAGGGCAAGTTTCGAATCTTTGTAATCCCCCACCGTTTTACTCTTGTTGATCTGATCCGCAATAAAATACGTCCCTAATGAAAAAACGATCAAGGTGACATAAAGCGCCATAATCAATGCAGCCCCGCGATGCTTTAAAAGATACTTTTTGCTCAAGGAGAACCCCCTTCGATCTTCACTTGTGAAGATAGCGTCGCTGAAAGGGCTGGCAATCCAACACCTTGTGAATTGCTTAGCGATGATTGCCTGAGCACCGCCGAAACGCTGAAGAGCTTGAAATCATAATTCATGTTGGTGTTTTGAGCTTCGGTCACGGAAAGAAGTGGATGAGAAACCATAAACCACATTTGATCCTTGGCATTACCGAGGGAAACGATCGGAATTCCATTCCCATCCCCTTCGTTCGAATTCGATAAAGCAAAATAGGCATCGTCACGTACCCAACCGTTTGCGGTTCCGTTCACCCCGCGGATTGTTCCCCCTACCACCACCGGAAAAGTATATCGAAGAAGTTGGGATGGAGCCGGTCCACTGGGGGGTCTTACCTGATACATGACCCAAACATAGTTGGCGGGATCCAAAGGATAATTAGGATTTCCAACCCCGATCGTTTGTTGAATGAGTTCCGAAAAAACGAGAAATCCTGGTATTGTTCCGCCACAAGGGGGCTTTCCAGTCTCATCTCGGCACGGTGCAGGAACCGCGATGGAAGCGTTCAGTGCACTGGCGGTTCCGGTAACACAGCCCGAGGCTACATTGCACCCAACGGCCGCTGCCTCATTGTTTCCAAACACCTGACCTCCTGGCCCCGGCAAAATCACAGAAGGAATGTCAGTAGATGTGGGCGATGGGACGGAAGTAGCCTGCCGTAGCTCTGTTTGAATCCGATCTAAGCCGATGCGTGCTTTTTCTCGAGTTTCAGCTGAAACGTGTCCACGATCCGAAGCAAAAATTCCTGATTGAAAAAGGGAAAAGAAGATCAGAATAACCACAAGCAGAAGTGCCCCTGCAACGAGCCCCTCAATCAACGAAAATCCCCGAACGGTTCTAACGATCATAGGTTGCAAAGCCTCTCACCGTGATCAATCGGGGAACCAAAACCCCCTGGCTATTGTCAGTCCAAGCTAAATTCACGGTAATCTGAGCCAGCGGATTGTAACCAGCTAGCGTTGGAGCTCCTCCATTTAAGAAAACAACTTGAATTCCAGGTTGGTTGCTTGAAGCCCTAGGAAGTGTGTAATGATATTGCGCTTCGATGGCTGGGTTGTTGGCCACAAATTGCGCGAGAGCATGGGGAGCCCAACAACCGGGAGCCGTGCCGCAATCCCCTCCTGCCGATGTCCAACTCCTTAAGTTTTCGAGTGAGTCTCCTGTGTTGAGATCTCCAGGTCCTACGGAAAACGGTTTCGATATGATCTCTTGCAAAATCGCATCTGCCAAATCCACCGCCTGATTTTGGCGGTATGTCTTGAGATTCAAGTGATAGCCACTCGGAAAAACCATCGCAAACGAAGCAATGATCACCATGAAGAGAACCATGGCGAACAAGATTTCCAAAAACGAAAAGCCACGATTTTTTGATTTTACCATTCTTCTTCCTCTTCTTCTTGCAGTTGCCTTTGCCGCAAATCGACAAGAACCACCATCACTCCAGCAAGGAGCAGCAAGGTCAATCCCCCAAGGATAAAGTAGCCCCTCTTGACGCGCCGAGTTCCAAGAGCAGGAGCCGGGCGAGCATGGTTTTCTGAAAAGGAATACGATTCTTCCTTATTTGAACCTTTGTTGGGTTCCACCACATTAGGCAAATTTTGCTCGGAGTTTCCAGTTTCTCCGGAGGTTTGTGGAGACTCAAAAATGAAGTGGGACTTCATCCCTTCCGGTTTTTTCCCCACTCCTCCCCAGGCTGGAGCCCCAAAAACAAGAAAAGAGCACAAAACCAAAATCTTCACCCACTTGTGCTTCATATTATCATTATAAGGCATTTATCCTCACAAAATCAACGATTTAACCTGGCATATACAAATTTTAACTAAGAATTAACAACTCATTTACAATTTCTTAACAAATTCCCCTGGTTTTCCTTTTTCGCACTCGATCAATGCTTCACAGGAAATCGGGTGAAGAAAAAGAATTTTCGGGGGTGCTCTCCATTGTTATCCCTACCTACAACGAGCGGGAAAATCTTCCGATACTTGTCCAGAAAATCGTTGCTTCACTGGGCTCCATTCCCCATGAAGTGATTGTGGTAGATGATAACTCTCCCGATGGAACGGGGGACGTTGCGGAATCTCTTGGAAGTCAATTCCCAATCACCGTGGTACGCCGCCCAGGTAAGCTTGGCCTTGCATCAGCGGTCATCTGCGGCTTTCTAAAAGCCAAGGGAGAAAACTTTTGCGTCATGGACGCCGATCTCAGTCACGATCCAGGAATTCTTCCTCCCATGGTTGCCGCTTTAAATTCTGGGTTCGATCTGGTCATTGGAAGCCGCTACGTTCCTGGCGGCGGGATGAAAGGGTGGCCCAAGTTTCGCGAATGGGGCTCCCGAATCGCCATTTCTCTCGCTCGTCCCATTACGCCAGTGCGGGATGCAACCTCGGGCTATTTTGCTCTGAAGCGATCCATTCTCGAGAATGTCCATCTTGATCCGCTCGGTTTCAAAATCGGACTTGAAATCTTTGTAAAAGGAAATTACCAACGTTTCAAGGAGATCCCTTACATTTTTACCGATCGACAAGCGGGGAAAAGCAAGCTCAATCAAAAAGAAGTATCCAACTACCTCAGGCACTTGTTTCGTTTGTATCGCTGGCGTTTTTTAGGAGGTTCGAGCCACAAAAACAACGCCCACCATAATGAAAAAAACACCCAGCCAGCGAATTAAGGGGACTGGTTCTTTGAATATCCAGGCGGAAAAAAGCAACACCAGAGGGTAAGTTAAGCTAATCATCGGATAAACATAACTTAATGCTTCTTGGGTCAACACCTTGAGAAAAACGGCCGTGCTGCAAGCATAACAAGAAAGACCAAGAGCAATGTAAGGAGTCAAGAAAAAACGAATGATTGATAAATCAAAACTCACTTTTGCCCCTTGGGTACCTGCTTTAAAACAAAGCTGCCCAATCGTCCCAAGAACAACAGCGATGAGGATTAATCCGATTGATGACATGCTGCGGTCTTTCATTCCACTTCCCCGGATGGAACACCTCTGATGGAATTTAGAACCGCGATTGGATATGACAAACACCCCTTAAAAAAGGGGATCCCTTTCGTTTTGGGGGGAGTTAGGATTCCCCATGGCAAAGGGCTTTCCGGTCATTCCGACGGGGATGTTCTCCTTCATGCCTTGGTCGACGCCCTTCTTGGAGGAGCTGCTCTTGGAGACATTGGTGGTTTCTTCCCCGATACGGATGCTCGGTGGAAAGGGGCAAACAGCCAGATCTTTCTCAAAAAAGCATGCACTCTTCTTGAAAAGAAAAAGATTTCTATAACTTTTGTCGACATCATTGTTTTGGCTGAGAAGCCAAAATTGTCTCCTGTCTTTGAATCGATTCGGGCAAATCTGGCCCTACTGCTTCACCTTCCTTCGACTCGAATCTCCCTCAAGGCCAAAACAGGCGAAAAAATGGGGGACATCGGAAAAGAAAGAGCTGTGGCGGTCTTTGCCGCCGTAACGCTCAAAATCGAAGGAAAACGCAAGTGAAGTGTCCCAGAGGATCAGAGGAGTAGGCCTGGTTTAGCGAGAACTTTGGGGGCATGGGCCCTGGGAATCATTGTCTCTTCTGCGGTATAGCCAAGAAAGAGATACCCAGCACCATTCTTTATGAGGATTCTGAATTGGTTGCCTTTAATGATGTGAGTCCAAAGGCCCCGGTTCATGTGTTGATCATCCCAAAGAAGCATATGGACGATCACCTGGAACTTCATGAGCAAGATTGTGCTTTGATGGGTAAGGCGCACCTATTAGCGAATCGCCTTGCCAAAGACTTGAAAATTGACCGTGACGGCTTCCGCTTGGTTGTGAACTGCCGACAAAGGGGAGGGCAAACCGTCAATCATTTGCATATGCACGTCATGGGTGGAAGGGACTTTCATTGGCCACCAGGCTAGCTGAAAAGACTTCTTCTCTCGAAAAACGAAGGGAGGGTAGACCACAATGGAAATCCGACTTGGAAAGGACGAGTCCCTCGATCAAGCCCTCAAACGCTTTCGCCGACAATGCCAAAAACATGGAATTACTGCTGAGATGAAAAAGCGAGAATTTTATGAGAAGCCGAGTGAACGGCGGAAGAAAAAAGAGCAAAAATGGCGCAAGAAGAAAGGGACTTGATCGAAGCTTTCATCTACAAGTGTTCAGTAACCAGGGAATCCATCTCTGGTGGCTGAACACACGTAGCTGAAGCCAAATCCATGAAGCTCTTTTTTGGAAGACACTATCGTAACCTCAAAGCATACTGGGAAAAGTATTCTGCTTTTCGCTACACGATTTATTTGATCATCAATTTCTCTTTGCTCACCCTCATCTTGTCTGCCATTATCCCGAACCCATTCCGTCCGGAACTCGGTAAGCAAAGTCCTCGAGACATCATTGCGCAAAAAGATGTCACGGTCGAAGATAAGGCCGCCACCGAAGAAGCTCGCCAGAAAGAAGAATACCAAATACCCCTGACTTACACGGTTGACCCGCGAAAAACACACCAATCCCTTGAGGAGCTTCGTCAGGTTTTCGACGAAGTTCACCAAGTGATTACCCAACGCATCCCTGGCGATCGAATGTTGCGCGTTTTACATGAAGCCATCCCTTTCCCCATCTCCGAGAGAACGCTCTTGACTCTTCTTAATGTTTCCTCCTCTGCTCGAAGTTTGATCCAAACCCAAAGTGACTACATTTTGCAAAAGGTCATGAAGAAGGGGGTTAAGGAAAACGAAATTCCCCAGGCGCGCATTGCCATTGAGCAAGAAGCCAAGCGCCAGCCTTGGCCAGGCGAATATGCAGACGCCATCACCGAACTTGCCCAAGAAGCGTTAAAGCCAAACGAGTTTCCTGATTGGGAAAGCATCGATAAAAAACGGGCGAACATTGAAAAGAAATATCGTGAGGAGCCGATTACACGACGCATTGAAAAAGGAACCGTCGTGGTCACCAAGGGAGAAGTCATTACCGAGGAAAAAATGGCTATCTTAAAAGAACTGGGTTATTTTTCTTCGTCCCCCACGGTTTTCACGGTGCTTGGGATGTCAATTCTTAGCTTGCTCTTTTTGGGCTTGTCCATCTTTTATTTACTCCACTACCATCCGGACGTTTTAAGGGAAGAAAAGCATCTTCTCCTTTTTGCGCTCATTCTTTCGATCACGCTTCTCTTTTCCAAAATCTTAATTTTCTTGGTCTCGAGCTCGGGCTACTCTGGATCGGGCTATTTGGCTCCTATTGCCATGGCCAGCATCTTGATCGCGATTCTCTTTGATGGACGTCTCAGCCTTTTTGCCACGGCCATTCTAAGCTTGATGATTGGCCTTTTAACCAATGAGATTCGGGATGTGGCCGTGGCTTTTGTTGGAGGCTGTGTGGCGATCTTTAGCGTGGCACGCGTCACGAATCGCTTTCATTTAACCAGTGCGGGTTTTCTCGTGGCTACCGCCAATATTGCCACCATTCTTTGCTTTTCACTGCTTGGAGATGAATCTTTTTCACAATTTTCTTTGAACGCGCTTCTCGGTGGTGCTATTGGAGTTCTCAGCGTCATCCTGAGCATAGGACTGCTCCCTTTCTTAGAGCACTTTTCTGGAGTCACCACTCAATTTCGCCTTCTTGAATTAGCTCATCCGAGTGTCCCTTTGTTGCGAAATTTTCTGGTCGAGTGCCCTGGCAGCTATCATCACAGCATCCTTGTCGCCAACCTGGCTGAGAATGCCGCGCAAGCGGTAAAAGCCAATGCTCTTCTTGTTCGGGTAGGGGCCTATTATCATGACATTGGGAAAATGCGACGACCTTATTTCTTCATCGAAAACCAAATGGGAGGAGAGAACCCTCACGACAAACTTAATCCCAATCTGAGCACCCTCATCGTCACAGCCCATACCAAGGATGGACTCGAATTGGCCAAGGAGCATAAACTCCCTAAAGAAATTCAAGACATCATTTCCCAGCACCATGGGACGCGTCCTGTCAATTACTTCTATCACCAAGCCGTGATGAAAGAAGGGGCAGAACGGGTCAACCAGGACGATTTCCGACACGAAGGGCCAAAGCCTCAATCGAAAGAAGCAGCGATTCTCATGCTGGCCGACGCGGCGGAAGCCGCTACGCGCTCTCTCGCAAAGCCGACCCCATCCAAGATTGAACAAACGGTTCGCGAGGTCATTCGATCCACCATGTTGGATGGCCAACTTGACGAGTGTAACCTGAGTTTTAAAGAACTCAATATCCTCATCGCGACGTTCATTCGACTCCTCACGGGGATGTATCACCATCGAATTGAATATCCGGACATGTCTAAACTTGGAAATCCGGAGAAACAAAATCAACGCAAGGGCCAAATCCTTCGATTTGGGAGTTCTTGAGGAGTCGGGATTGACAACAAACTACGCTCCAGTCCTTGTCCGATCCAATCAAAAAGTACTCGCCGTCCAAGCTTCGTGGGTTCGCTCGATTGTCTTGGCAGTCCTCGATGAAGAAAACCAAAAGGGAGAATTGAGCATTCTCTTCGTCGATGACCAAGAAATGGCTCTCCTGAACTCGACCTACCGAAAAAGGAAAGGGGCCACCGATGTTTTGGCCTTTCCAGCCGATTTTCCCGGGGCCGTTGTACCGATCCTAGGCGATCTCGTCATTTCAACACCAACCGCAATTCGGCAAGCCGCAGCCCACAGCCACACACCCCTCCATGAGATTTCATTTTTGTTGATTCATGGAACCCTTCACTTGCTTGGGTATGATCACCATACAAGCTCTGATCGAAAGAAGATGTTTAAAAAGCAAGCGATGCTTTTCGAAAGGGTTTGGGGGAACCATCAGCGTGCAGGTAAAACTGGATAAGCCTCCCCTTAGGGGCCGCTCATTTTATGAAAGTGCTAACAATGCCATTGTTGGCATTATCCTGAGCTTCAAGACTGAGCAAAACCTCCGAATTCATTTTCTGGCCGCCATCTTGGTTCTTCTAGCCGGGTTACGCCTCGGAATCACTCGGATCGAGCTGGTGGTTTTGCTACTGGCGATTACTTTTGTGATCATGGCCGAAATGCTAAACACCACCGTCGAGATTCTCACCAATGCTTTTGTGAACGAAGAAAATCACCATGCACGATTAGCAAAGGATGTGGCAGCTGGAAGTGTCCTCGTTGCCTCCGTGGGAGCAGCCTGCATTGGCTACATCATCTTTTTTGATAAGGTGGTTCACCTGAGCCCACAGATTTTTCAGAAAGTTAAATCAGTCCCTCTCCATGTAGCTGTCGTTAGCTTGATCCTGGTCATGATAGTCACCATCATACTAAAAACGTTTTTTCCTCACGGAACACCACTCCG
>JABDET010000049.1:13308-13945 GCA_013286945.1 Candidatus Melainabacteria bacterium | reverse complement strand
GCTTGAAAACAGTTGCTCCAGTTGTTCTTTTGTAACGTCTAAGGATAGATTTCCTACATAAATTTTGTTGTTCATTACACTCTCTTTTCGGGGTTTGCTTCGAAACATGAACCCGGCTTTATGGACCGGGTTCATGTCAAAGCAGATATTGGAATTGATTAGCCTCTGGTTACGTTAGAAGCTTGATCCCCTTTGGGTCCCTTGCTAACTTCAAAGGTCACAGCTTGACCTTCGGTAAGAGACTTGTATCCATCTCCGGTGATAGCGCTGTGGTGAACGAAAACTTCTTTTCCATCCTCCACGGTAATGAAACCATAGCCTTTTTGGTCGTTAAACCATTTGACGGTTCCTTTTTTGCGGTTGTTATCCATACTTGATTTCACCTGCCTTGTGGACCATATTGGAAGGTGAAACATGAGGGTAAGGCGAGGTGGAGCTTTTGAAAGGCTTCAATACGCAGTTCGCTCGTTGTTCATAATCCTGGTCTACATCCCCACCCTATCACATCTTGGGCCGCTTGTCAAGCCCCCCTGTCCAGCGGTTTATCACATCCGTGTCCGCGGCTGATCACATCGTGTGGCCGACGGAGGTCGTCATCCCATTCTGGGAGGCCTACGGATTCTCTCCGTGCCGACAC
>JABDET010000049.1:12870-13298 GCA_013286945.1 Candidatus Melainabacteria bacterium | reverse complement strand
TTGTTAAGGAAGAAGGGGATCGCGTGTTGCTTGTTTGTTACTGTCATCTTCGTCAGGGAACGCGAACGTTTCGCTTGGATCGAATCCTCGACATCGAAATGGTCACCTCTTAGAAAATAAGGAATCCAGCGGTATTTCACATCCGTATCCGCGGCTGATCACATCCTGTGGCCGCCGGAGGTCGTCATCCCATTCTGGGAGGCCTACGGATTCTCTCCGTGCCGACACTGACCGCTAGACAAGCATCTTGGCGTCCCCGAAGGGATGAATTCAGCACTGCTCGGACTTCGTGTCCTCGCGGGGTAAACGGCAAATTTAGAGGAATCCCGCGATTGATCACATCCGTGTGATCGCGGGATGAATTCATCCTGAATTCACTTGTTCATGAGGCGGCGAAATTCATCGGCATTGCTTGAACGGGCTAGCGC
>JABDET010000049.1:0-12860 GCA_013286945.1 Candidatus Melainabacteria bacterium | reverse complement strand
CATTCTGGGAGGCCTACGGATCTCTCCGTGACGCCACTGACCGCTGGACAAGCATCTTGGCGTCCCCGAAGGGGATGAATTCATCCTGAATTCAAAGCACTTTGACGCTCTGCGAGAAATCAAGCCACGGAAAATGGAGGCGAAGTGTATAAAGCCCGGGTTTTGAGGGCCCAGGCACCGTAAAATCCAGAGGTGTTTTGCTGTTGGCTTGAATGACAAGCGGGAAGCTGATTTGGCTGGTGAAATGCGACCCTATTCCCCCTCGATCCGGTACCCATTCCCCTTGAACGGACGTGATGCCCAGGGGATCTGGATGAACCCAAGTTTCACGTTGTTGTCCTTCAGCAAGAATCCCAATTGAAAGTTGCTCGTTCTCAAACACTCGACTTGGCAAGGAAAACTGCATGGAAAGAAATGGGGAAGTTTTCACCGGAAGTATCTCGTAAAGCGTATCGTTGTCGAAATCGCCAATCTTTTTCAATCCAATCTTCCCCGGTTCAAGATTTTTCCAGCGCTTGGTCTGGCTTTCTGAGAAAGACCTTAAGTGAACCACCAACACTTTTGTTCCGAATGCGCCAAAATATTCCACGCTGGTTCGTGAGGGAAGGGAGGCTGATTTTTCTTTCATCTGATCGTAGAATGGGGGGTTAAACCCGCTGGCGCCATTCACTAAGGGGAGCCAGTGAGCCGTGCTGTAAAACATGTAAGTGTTGTCATGGTCGAATCCAAGTGGAATCTCGAGCACAGGACCTGGTCGATGCTGTGCTAACCAAGTGTAGACCGTAGGGATTTTTCGGACTGATGTTATTCGTGTTTCTGGGAAAACTTCGGTTTTGATTTCAAAGAGAAAAACTGCAATCAAAAAGAGAGCCAGCAAGGGTTCGCTCCCCGAAGGCCAACGCTTGAAATAAGGGCTAAGCTTCTTTGATAGTCGCAAGAATCCGAGAGATGCCAAAACAACAAGCGCAAGAACAACGAGGAATGCAAACCGCGCAGGCACGCGCATTGCTTGAAACGTGGGGACATACTCATAAAAAAATAAGTACGGGAGTGGAATTCCGGTATTTTTGCCGCGGATGAAAAGATAAGGACCCAGTGACAAAATGAACCCCACCAACAACATTACGCTGAAAGCCCGTTGCTTCTGCGTGAAAGGCTTGAGAAAAGTTTCGCGAATGGGAAGCATTCCGATGAATGCCAGCACAGGAAGAAGGAGACCTTGGAAAAGCTTATTTTCCTGTGTGCGTATCATCTGCTCAAAATGAATGCGAGAAAAAAAAGAATAATGAAACCAATCAACTGGGGTAAGGTAGTTTAGAAGATCCGCAGACCACCACTCACATTCAAGAATGATCCGGTGAAATCCCCATTGCTTGGCCAATTCAAAATACGGGTAGGAAAGCGGGAAGAGTATTACAAAACCGAGAGCCACGAAGGTGAAATACTGAGAAAGTCGTTCTCTCGAGAAGAGAGTTCGGTCCACGGTAACGGCATAATCGAGAGAATAAACGACGATTCCAAAAAGTACGATCCAACCTAAATAAGTACAGCTCAGCGTTTGGATCCAGAAACAAGCCGAGAAGCCAAAAAGATCCATCCATCCCTTTCGGGAGAGATAACGATGAAGGAAGAGAAAAATAAGAGGAAGCCAACATAAGTTAAGGTATTGCAAGTGCTCCAAGTGAAGAAAACGGATGGGAGCAAAAGCCATCAAAGTCCCAGACACAAGCGAGGCCCAAAAATTCGAAGTCCATTCCTCAACGAGAAAAAACATGGTTAATCCGCAAAGAGGAAAAGAAAAGAAAAAGACAAGATTATAGGCAAGAGTCAGGTTGTGGCTCAGCCAATAAACGGGTAGAAAGAAAAGGAGTTCTCCGATGAGGTGATCGGAAAGCGCTAAACTGCTTTTCATCGGATAGAAAATATTGGCGTTAAAAAGATTAGTGGGATCGGCTAAGAGGGTGTGAGTGTCCCATGCCAAAGTCCATGAGGTTAAAAGGGGATCCCAGGTTAGCTCAGTCCAGGGAAGCCCTGAGTTCAAATGTGAAACCAAGGGAAGCATTTTCCAGATGGCGATGATGCAAAAAAAAGAAAAAACAAGAACGTATCGTAAAGCTCTGAGTCTCACGACGAACCCGTGAGCCTTGTCACATCGCTCTTTTGAAGTGCCTTGGCTGCTGCGTTATCCAGAAACCAGGTTAGAGTTCCGTTTTCAGGCCGAATCAATTGAGCTGGAAGATCCTCTGGAACAAAGGGGCCAGTGAGGATTCGGTTGACCACGGAAGCCTTTTCTTCGCCAGAAACCAGAAAAACAATCTGCTTCGCGTGATTGTGCACCGGAACAGTAAGCGTCATCCGATACAGGTTAACTTCTTCCACGAGATATCCAACCGCCCATCGGTCTTGTTCATGCAAAGCTTCTGTTCTGGGAAACAAGGAAGCGGTGTGTCCATTGGTTCCAACGCCGAGAATATCAAAATCAAAAGGTGGAAAATTTCCACGAGGTTTAAAGAAATCTCTCAGTTCCTTTTCATACAGAGCCGAGGCTTCCTCGGGCTTCTGCTCCCCCTTAAAGCGATGGATGTTCTTTTTTGGAATGTCGATTTTTGAGAAAAGTGCCTCCGTCGCCATTCGGAAATTGCTTCTTGGATCATCCGGGGGAACACATCGTTCGTCTCCCCAGAAAAAGTGAATGAGCCGCCAGGGTAGCCAGGGCCTTTCTGCCAAGAGCTCATAAAGGCGTTTCGGGGTGCTGCCTCCTGAGAGCGCTACGGAAAATAATCGCCCTTCTTTGACGACCTTTTCAACTTCAAGCGCGAAAAACTCGGCTACTTTTTGGCTTAGACTTTCCAGATCTTTTTCGACGGCGACTTTGGTTTGACTCACGTGACCCATCGACGACTCACACGCCATCGACGGTTGTCGAGCGCGATGAAGACATCCGATTCCGAAGGGCCAAATGATCCCGCAGGATAGCTTGGAATGGGGTCAGCTTTGCTTTGTTCCCACCCCTCCAAAATTGGGGTAATAAAGGCCCAGGCAAGCTCGATCCAGTCACCTCGAGCAAACAGCGTCGCGTCACCCAAGAGTGCGTCCAAGAGCAAGCGTTCGTAGGCTTCCTCACTGGGTGTTGCAAACGACGTGCCGTATTGGAACTCCATGTTTACGGAGCGAAGACGAATGGAGGGGCCGGGCTGTTTGGCCTCAAATTTCATTCCGATTCCTTCGTCAGGTTGAATGCGGAGCAATAAGAGGTTGGGAAGAACCTGATCTTCAGGAGTTCGTGCGAAAACAAGATGGGGCGTTCGTTTAAACTGAATGGCAATTTCGGTGACGCGCTTCGGGAGTCGTTTCCCTGTTCGAAGATAAAATGGCACATCCGCCCATCGCCAGTTGTCAATGAAGAGTTTTATTGCGGTGTAAGTTTCCGTTCTCGAATCCGGAGCTACATTTTTTTCCTTACGATAGCCTTGGACCGGTTGTCCATCGATATACCCATCGGAATATTGGCCTCTCACTGTGTATTTTGAGACTTCGCTTGGCTTGATGGGACGAACGGCTTCCATCAGCTTCGATTTTTCATCCCGAACGGCACGCGCGTTAAATGAAATGGGGGGCTCCATCGCGATGGTGCAAACCAATTGGAGCATGTGATTTTGTACCATGTCTCGCAAGGCTCCCGCTTTATCGTAATAACTCCCACGATTTTCGATGCCGATGTTTTCAGCGGCAATGATTTGAATGTGATCAATGTACTGATGGTTCCAGATCGGTTCAAAGATGCTGTTGGCAAATCGGAAAACCAAGATGTTCTGGACCGTTTCTTTTCCCAAGTAGTGATCAATTCGATAAATCTGATCTTCAGTAAAGTACTTGCAGACTTTTTCATTGAGCGCTCGAGCAGAAGTCAAATCCCGTCCAAAAGGCTTTTCGATGATGATTCGAGTCCAATTCTTTTCTGACTTTGGACGAGCAAGGCCAGCTTCGCCTAATTGTCCCACGATGGTCATATAAAATTCAGGTGAAACCGCTAAATAAAAGAGACGATTCCCAGCTGTGCCACGTTTCTTTTCAACGCGGTCCAATAAAGCAATGAGTTCTTGGTAACTTTTGGGATCGGTTACGTCAGCCGCATGATAAAACAATCCTTGAGCGAAACTTTTCCATCGATCGGGGTTGACTTCCCCTCCCAAAAACTTCTTGGTGCTTTCAAACATGGTTTCACGATAGCTTTCGTCGGTTTGAGGGCTGCGAGAAATGCCGACGATCGAAAATCCTTGAGGGAGAAGTTCGTGGTCGCCCAACATGAAAAGTGCGGGAAGAAGCTTCCTTTGGGCTAAGTCTCCCGTGGCTCCAAAAATAACCACGACGCATGGATCAGGGGTTCGTCCTGTTTTGGCTTCAGGAGCGGTTGGGTTTTGAATGGGTGCGGATTCAGGCATCAGGATTTTGCAGCCACGACCTGATGTCCGCCAAACTCATTTCGGAGTGCAGCAATCACTTTGGCTGAAAACGAATCCGTTTGGCGGGAACTGAATCGAGCTAAGAGGCTCAACGTAATAATGGGAGCAGGAGTACTTTGATCGATGGCTTCTTGAACGGTCCAACGCCCTTCCCCGGTGTCTTCCACATACCCTTTGATGTTCTTAAGACCTGGATCTTTTTTGAACGCATCCACCGCCAATTCGAGCAACCAAGAACGAACAACGCTTGAATGATTCCACAACTCTGCGATTTTAGCTAAATCAAGGGGGTAACGACCCCGTGCCAGAATTTCGAATCCCTCGCCGTACGCTTGAAGCATTCCATACTCAATGCCGTTGTGAACCATCTTAACGTAATGGCCTGATCCGGCAGGTCCCATGTAAGCATAGCCATTGGGTGGGGCTAAGGTCTTAAAGCAAGGCTCTACCAACTTAAAGGTGTCAGGATTTCCTCCGACCATTAAACAGTATCCTTCTTCCAGCCCCCAAACGCCGCCGCTGGTTCCGCAATCGAGAAATTCAATCCCCTTTTGTTTCGCATTTTCTGCTCGGCGAATGCTGTCGGTGTAATGCGAATTTCCGCCATCAATCAAAATGTCTCCTTTGGAAAGCTTCGGAAGCAGTGCCTCCATCATGTCATCCACCGGTTTTCCGGACGGAACCATGACCCAGATCATGCGAGGGGTGGGAAGTTTTTGAAGAAGCTCATCCAAGGTTAAGCTTGCGATTGCCCCTTCGCCAGCAATCTCGCGTGTCTTTTCGGGTGTTCGGTTGTAGACCACAACTTCATGCTTGCCACGAAGTAATCGGCGTGCCATGTTGGCCCCCATCCGCCCCAATCCAATCATTCCAACTTTCATTCGTCTGCCTCCTCGTTATCTCTTGACCGTCACGACTTCTTCGAGCAAGGAAAGAAACTTTTGTAATCCAGCCTGAACATCTTTTCCGAGATGAACGCGAATCGTGCGGCGGCCATGTTGCTTAAGAGCAAGGTAATCACCCAAAGCTTCCGCCTGCTTCAGAATGCTAAAGCCAAAGGGTTCTCCTGGAATCGGGAGCTCCCGCTCATCGTCCGCTGTGAATTGGATAAAGACTCCGTTGTTGGCTCCACCCTTGTGAAGTTGACCTGTTGAGTGGAGGAAGCGCGGGCCATAGCCGAGCGTTGTGGCCACCTTCAAACCATCCCGCAACCGGAGGCGAATGGCTTGCAATTTCTCTTCGTGTTTTGGGGATCGTTGGATATAAGCCATCAAGGCGACGTAATCGCCACTTTTTACTTTTTCGATGAAGTTGGAGAGCGAGCCCGATAGATTCTTGTTGATCTTAACGGAATCTTCGGATGCAAAGAGTTTTAATCCGTTTTCTTCAAAAATCGGCTTTTCATCCGGAAGCTTTTTTTCTTTCTTATAGGTTTCAAGAAGTGATTTCGTAATGTCTTTCGACTCTTGGACATTCGGTTGATCAAAAGGGTTAATTTTCAGGAAGAAGCCTGCCACCGCGGTGGCAAATTCCCAACGGAAAAACTCTTCACCTAAATCATAGGGGCTCTCGAGCGTGATCCGGGCGGTTGGGTGGCCAGCCTTTTCCAAGGCCTCCATTTTTTGCTCCAAGACTTTATCCGGGTGTTCGCGAAGATGAATCAAGACGAATTGCCGGTCGTTGCCGTACACATCCGGAGTTCCAAGAGGCTCACCCTCGATGGGCACAAGCCCCCTCCCTTCTTTTCCAGTGCTTTCGGCGATCAACTGCTCTACCCAATATCCAAAGGTATCGATCGGTTTTGGAACAGCGAAGGTAACCTTGTCTTTTCCGGCTTTCCAAAGTTCACCCAAGAAAACTCCAAGAACAGCCCCGGGATTATCAGAAATCGGGACAAACTCGACACACGAGTGGACCATTTTCAAAGCAGAATCGACGAGTTTGTTTGCGTCAATCCCCATAAGCGCGGCAGGAACTAAACCAAAATACGAAAGGGCGGAATAACGACCCCCGATGTCTGCGGGATTCGAAAAAATTTCACGAAAGTTTTTTTCCTTCGCAAGTTTCTCAAGCGAGGTTCCTGGATCGGTGATGGCAATAAAGTTTTTTCCTATGGGGACTTTTTCGTAGAAGTATCGGAAGAGAGAATCGGTCTCCGTGGTTCCTCCCGATTTGCTTGACACAATAAACAAGGTTTTGTTAAGGTCAATTTTTTTCTCAACCTCAAGGATGGTAGCGGGATCCGTAGAGTCGAGAATGTGCAAAGTAGGGTAACCTTCAATTTTTCCAAAGGTGTGCACTAACACATCAGGGCAAAGGCTTGAGCCCCCCATTCCAAGAAGAACCACATCCTTAAACCCATCACGCTTGACCTCTTCCGAGAACTTGCGAAGATGATCCGCGTGTTCGTGCATTTTTTCGACCACAGTCAGCCAACCCAATCGGTCTTTGATTTCTTTCTGATGACCAGGTTCTTGTTTCCAAAGGGTGGCATCTTTTGCCCAAATCCTCTTGATGAATTGCTGTTTCGCAAGGTTTTGCAAGACGGCCTGAATCTGTGAGCTGACTTTTCCTCCGTTAATCACTTGCTTGTCGAGCGATCCGCCAAGAAACGCTTCGCGCTTTGCCGTAATCGTTTGGGTAAGCTTCTGGAAAGATTCGGAGAAAAGTTTCACCCCATCCTCTTGCAGCTTTTTCGTGATTTGCTTTAAATCAATCCCGACTTCCGCGAGCTCACGAAAGGTGGCTCTTGCCCCGTCTAGGTTTTCTTCAATGGTGAGTTTTGGATTTCCGTGATCCTTGTACACTCGAAGCGTTTCAGGTGGAATCGTATTGACCGAATCCTTGGCAATCAGTTCTTGCACATACAAGATGTCGCTGTAGTTTGGATTTTTCGTGCTCGTGCTGGCCCAAAGGGGACGTTGAACGCGCGCTCCTTTGGCTTTCAGCGCTTGGAATCGTGGACTTCCAAAAACTTCCTTAAATTTTTGATAGGCAAGCTTGGCGTTGGCAACGGCAGTTTTCCCAAAAAGGCTTTTGATTTTTTCCTTTTGTTTTGCATCGGTTGTCTTTTGGAGTGTTTCGTTGAGTTGTTGATCGGTCAGGGTGTCTACACGGCTTACAAAGAAACTTGCGACCGAAGCAAGGTGATCAATGGAAAGGCCTTGTTTCACGCGTTTCTCAAGACCTTTCAAGTAGGCTTCCATGACTTGCTCATGGTTTTCGATGCTGAAAAGGAGGGTGATGTTCACGTTAACCCCATCCCCAATCAAAGTTTCGATGGCGGGGATTCCTTCGGGGGTGCCCGGGATCTTGATCATGATGTTTGGTCTGTCCAATAAGGCGAATAGACGTCGAGCTTCTTGGATGCTTCCTGCCGTATCACGAGCTAATTCAGGGGAAACTTCGATGCTGACAAACCCGTCGTCCCCTCCGGTTTTGTCATAAACTGGGCGGAGAAGATCAGCCGCTTTCCCTATGTCTTCGAGAACGAGTGCATCGAAAATTTCTTGGACCCCTTTCCCTTCTTTGACGAGTTGCTTCATCGCCTCGTCATAGTCACTACTTCCCCCAATGGCTTTTTCAAAAATCGTGGGATTCGAGGTCATTCCTTTAAGTCCATCTTCATCAATCAGGCGCTTGAGCTCTCCCCCAGTCAGCAAATTTCTCCGAATGTAGTCAAGCCAAATGCTTTGGCCAAGTTCCCCTAGAGCAATGAGCGGATTTTTGTTCATAACTCCCTCCTCTTTTTTGCGCACTTGAGTATTTATACCCGGGTTGAACGTTCGCCTGTTTCTCTCCTGACGAATTGTTCACATTTTGGAAATAGTTTTTTCATTTCGAACCCTCGACTTTCGCGTGGAGAGTCGGTATACTAAGGATAGTAAGAAAAAACCAGCAAGAACCTGGAGGTCGAGGAAGGATGAAAATAAGGCCGTTTGGAAGCAGTCCGGTTCCTCTCCTGATTCCCGTCACCTCTGAGGGGCAAAAGCCCATGGGGCCGATACGTCTCGATGAGCTCGATCGTTACATGGGGGGAGTTAAGGACAAGGGTCTTTCGTTCGTGGATTTCTTGACTCAAGCGGGTTCTGCCGCCGGGGGCTTCCTGAAGGAAGCAGGTTCTGCGATTGCAAAACGCGTCGGAAGCAAGTTGGCTGATCCGGTGAAGGACGGCCTCCTGCAAGTTGCATTCCGATGGGGTCCTGCCGGTATCCTAGCAGGTGCAACGGTCGGCATTGTGGCCGGTCCGGCCATAGGACTGGCGTTTGCTGGCGGGATGGCTGCTACAGGGTTTTTAAGTGGAATGGGGCTCCACATGTACGCGAAGTCTGCTGAACATTTTAATAACGGGATGGCTGACCGCTTCTCGCGCAGGTCGTAGCGAGCAGCCCTGAGATTTTCAACTCGGAATTCCCCCATGCCCCTTAATCCTGCTGCCGGTTTGATTAGCAAGAAACCTTCTCTTTTCTACTACTTCCCACATGACGTTTCGGCAAGAAGCAGGCAAACAGGTCTTGAAGATCGATGGGTATGCGAGGAAGATTTTCCTAATGAAGCCGAGCCATTCTTCGTCGAGCAGAACGAGCAGCCCCCCGAAGAGTCGGAGATTGTTGACTTCGTTGCCACGAACAGGCTAAACGAAGCAAGAACTGAGCCTCTTGGAACCATGTGGTCGAAAGTTCGTCATTACAAGTCGAGCGGGGAATCCATCATTCGAGATGAGTATAAAGTTCCGCCTTCGGGGGTTGGTGGTTATGTTTACCGAGTAGAAATCGAAGTAGATCCAAGCGGAGAGACACGCGCTTCGGCTTGGCGGAAAGGTTCAACCGATCTTTCCTACACGCCGATTCGCCCACCCGCGGTACAAGCGAATTCCATTCAATTTAGCGATCATGCGCGTGTGTTTTTCCTTAACCGGGACTCCCTTGATGTCAAGAATGTGCCTGGTTTCATGGTCGAGGGTCGGGATGCCATTCGGATTGACTCTTGGGGGGGAGCGGAAAGTACCTACATTCTTAAAAGTGACAATTTTGATGGTGCTGTTCGATTTAAGACATCAGGGACTTCTGTTACTGCCGCTTGGCGAGGGGCCGATTCTCCTCAAAACCCGGGATCAAAAAGAGTGGCATATCAGGTATGGGCAGGTCAAGATCCCACCAAGGGAGGGGTCATTTTTTTCTGTCAATTTGCGGATCACATGGAAATTAGAGAAATTGACTTCGGTACGTTAGAGGTCGAGAGCATACGAAGACTTATGAGAGGATAATCTGTCGAAATGTTCATATTTTGTTAATGGTCATTTCTCAATAATGCGGTAAATATAGAGTAAGACATGAAAGCGGTTTTGTTAAATGTTTGTAAAGTGAGGTTAAAGGATTGTAAAAGTCCTTGACTTTGCGGTTCAAAAAGATGATATAATGAGTATACAAAAGATTTAAAGGAGCATTTGATATGGTTGTTCAGCCGATAAAGCTCAGTCCAACAGGCGAGGGGGGACTCCCTCAAGGTCCCCAGCCACCGAAGCCGTCAGAAACACCGGCAAGCCAGCCAGATGTGACTGTGTTTATTGCGGATACCGTCAGCGCTGGTGAAGCGTTAGCCGTTGGGGCTGCGGGTGCCAAGGCTGTTGCTACAAGCGGAAAGGGCAAGTCGCAGTCAGTAACAGGCAAAGTGGAGATTCTAAATAAGGACGATGGAGGGCGCTACCTGAGTATCCGTGTCCCAGTGCCGAATTTTGGAGCCGCCCATACGGGAGAGTACCTTTTCATCCATTTCGATCCGGAGGCTAATAACAAGATTATTACTTGCTACCGAGATGCTTATGGCGATGGTCCTAGCACGAAAAGGCTTAGTGTACAAGAAATTATCAAGAAAGATGGGAACCCAGCAAACCCAGATAACAGGGTATCGGTCAAGAAACTAGCCGATGAAAAGTTTTTGATTAATGTTTTTGATGCCGAACAAAACAAGGCTTACAAAATTAATCTCGATGGGTTAAGTGCAACCGTAGAAGTGCGCTCTGACGTAAAAAGTAGTGCAAAGGCGGAAGCGGCTCCAGTCGATCCTGTCACTGGAGCAGGGCTCGACCCGGCAGAGCCTATTTGGCTACTTGCTGGCGGTTATGGAAAGGCTGCGGAAGCAGTCAGCTCGGATGCGGGGCAGATAGACATTGATCCTGGACATGTTTCGCCTATGCTGCTGATGGCTGGCGGCTACGGAAAGGCTGCGGAAGCCGCCTTCGCTGAATCACCACTTGGGCCAGCGCACGCACCCAACCAATCGAAAAAACCAGAGCCAACAGCCAATGCGGAAGTGCAACAGCTTAGAGCAGAGAATCAGGCGCTTAAGGATCAAGTTGCGCAGCTTCATGAGCAACTTAAGAAGCTTCAAGACAGCATTGATCAGCTCACTCAAAAAATAGCCGGTGGTCAGGCCGAACAAGGCCAGCCACAGCAAGCACCTTCGAATGCGGTTAATCCTGAAATTTATCAATTTACACTCGATCGATGGAGAAGTTTTGCAAGAATGGAAGCGGCTAGACCAGATGCCGATCCTTTTCTTGCGAAACAGTCACCAAGTTATTTTGACAAAATGACTATGGACGATGTTGATATGCTTGTGAGTTATGATGCGCTTCCGCGCACATTAGATGCGAACGGCTTTTCAGCTTTCAAAATCCTGAAAGAGCATAGACTGCAAGCGCACACTCAACAGGCAGCTCAATCTGATCCTCGTAACGCCGTTAATTGGAAAGGGGCAGGTTGGGGCGCTCTTGGTGGAAAGCTCTTTGACATGCTCCCTCTTATTATTATGATGTCGATGGGAGGAGGGGGCGGGGGAATGGGAATGATGCTCCCATTGCTCATGATGGGTGGAATGGGTGGCGGAATGGCGACTCCTTTGGGTGCGCTAGCGGGTGCGTTCCTTCCTCAGAATCCTCAGAGCCCTCAGAACGAGAAACAACCAGATAAAGCGTACACTGTAAAGTTTCCGTCAGCTGAACCAGCACCTGCGGCTGGAACAAGCGCAGCCGCGTAAGCTCGACAAGAGCTCAGTTCACGTTGACCACTCTTGCTCTCCCCGACATACGACGGTGATCCCAAAACACGCATGTTAACAAATTATTAACAAATTAGCCACACTTCGTTAATCCAAATCGGTTATTCTATAGATAGAAGACTGAAGCTCCCAAACTATCAACAGAAAGAGGGGACAAAGTGTGTCGATAACACGTTCGATCCTGCGCGACTTTCTAGAGAAACATAAAAGGCAGCAAACCCGATTGATCCTCCGTTCCTCGGATATGGATTACAGTCTTTACGGGAGAATCGCCGATTACGATGGGTCGTATGTGCTCTTGCGGGATGAGGATCGCGAAACAGAAGAACCGTATGAATTTGTGGTCCGCATTGAAAATATTTTTGCAATTCATCCTTACGTGAAACAACTAAAGCGTGATGAACGGTTTCGTAACATCATGAAATTATACACAGAAGAGACAGAAGAGTAAAGAATCAAGGTCTTTCAAAATAGCAGGTTTGTCATTCTTAGATAACAGGGTGACAAGCCTGTTTAGTTTTCTGTGTCGTCCGGTTTGCCTTGATGTCGGCTAATCCAATCGGCAAGGTGATTGATGATCGCATTAAAGCCCGCTTTGTTTTTGGCCCAGCTTTGTGGGCTCCCTTCTGCCACCAAGACCAACGGAGGTGCAGCGGAAGCCGGGGATGCCCATGCCGCGACATGGATCGGCTTTCCGTCTGAGTTTTGGCCTTCCCCCTGGAAGCTTTGGTATCGAGTTTGGTTTGAGCCGTAATACTCATTGTACGCCGTGAATTCTACCGATGGATAGCAGTGATGTACCAGGAGCTCAAGCGCCGTGCTTGCGGATTGTCCCGGGAAGCCAAAATGGGATTCGCTTTTCCCGATGAAAAGTTTATCGCCTGAGGGGCTTTGTATCATCCAGGGAAACTGAGAGGATTCCGTTTTCTTTAATACCCACAATTCCGGCAAGCTGGATTTAAGAACTTCGGCCAGCGGCTCCTTTGCTGCAGTGGAGGGGGGAGAAAAGTTTACTGGCAAGGTTTGATAGGGCCAAACAATCGCTAACGGAGAAGACTTGATTACCGCGGGTTTGATTTGATCGGCGTATTTTTTCCAAGCGTCGATTTCGGCTTTAGGTACATCTTGCAGGACCTCCACGATGGTTCCCTTTTGAATGACCAAGGTTGTGTAAGGCGATTCCGTTTTTGAAGGGCCCTTCAGTGTTTCCTCCATACTGCTTTCAGATAAATTATCCAACGTGTTATCGAATTTGGACCTCATTTTTTTATCGGAGAACGTTTGATTGGGAGACTTGGAAGTGTCTCCTTCTGCCTCGATTTTGGCAAGAATGCCCTG
>JABDET010000048.1 GCA_013286945.1 Candidatus Melainabacteria bacterium | reverse complement strand
CCTAAACAATCTTCCCTTGCCGATTCCCCCAAGAACCGCGTCGGAATCTGAGGGGGAGTTTTTTGAACGCCTAGAAGTTTACCGACCTTATCCCACCGTGAGCTTTCCTATAAGTGCAAAAAACGACAGCGCAGATGAACTTCTCTTCCAGGAGTGGTTAGAGGAGACCGAACAGAAGCCTCCTAGGCCTCCTAGTAAATCAGCGCCTCGATGATTGGATTCTGGTTCAGTGGGTGTTTAGCATCCATGCGAATTTGCCGGTTTTGTCAATGTAGCCCCACTTGCATTGATAGTAAACATAGTTGGCGGAGGCTTCATCCGTTTCGCAATGAAAAGTAACGCGGGCCAGGCCGCCTGAAAAGGGCTGTGCCGAGGCAAATCGAGGCTTAATCACATAGCTTCCAGTTTTGCTAATGTAACCCCAACTCCACTTCTTGCCTTGCGGTGCTGTTTTCAGGTACTGTTCTACGGGAGCTAAACCCGCGGAAAAGTTTTTCACTCGATAGAAGTCGGGCTTGATAACAAATGCTCCAGTCCGATCAATGAACCCACACCCTTGGACATGAAGACGTTCTCCTTCGCTCTGTCCAGTACAAACCTGCGCTAAGCCATCTTTGAAAAATTCCGGCGGTAACAAATTGCGGCTTGATCACCATGTCTCCATGAGGGTCAATGTAGCCATAGCGGTTCGTGTCCCTTGAAAAAACAGATGCCAACCCTTCCGAAAATGGAGCCCCCCTGTTGAATTGTGGCGGAATGATCACCTTTCCGTAGGGATCGATGTAACCCCATTGGCCCTCAATTTGGACAGCCGCTAACCCCTCGGAATAGATTCTTGCACCACCGAATTGAGGCTTGATGATGATTCGTCCACTTTGATCGATGTATCCCCATCGCTTGTTGACCATGACGGCTGCTCGATGCTCATTGAACCGCCTAGCCAATGCGAAGCGAGGTTTGACCAGCACTTTCCCAGCACGCGAAACATAACCATATTTTCCACCCTTCACCACCAAAGCCAATCCTTCACTGAATCTCGAAGAATAATCTTCTTTCGGGTCATCAGAATAAAGAGGGAAAAGCCCTGTGTCGTACTTAGGGGGAATCACAATTCGCCTAGAAAGGTTGATGTATCCCCATTTTTGACCAATTCTTACGCGCGCGAGGCCTTCAGAAAACTCCTCAGCACCATTGAGCATGGGGCGAATCACCACTTTGCCACTCCGATTGATGTATCCCCACTTTCCGTTTATTCGCGCTGGAAAGAGCGTTGGACTAGGGCTGTGGCCGTTTTGAGCATAAGCGATCACGGTGAGGAGAAAACCGATGGCGAGAATCCGAGCGGTAATCATCTGTTATTCGTTCAGAGCCCTTGATCAATTTCCTTGTATGGAGTACAATAAATGCTAGCACCCTCTAGCAGGAATGAATCTTGGAATTTTAGAAGTGAGAAGTTTGGTTCCTGAACTGTCCTAATTATATCGAGGTGATAAAGTCAATGGAATATCTCAAGGAAATCGCGTGGCTCATTGGTGGGCCACAAGGCAGTGGAGTTGATTCCTCGGCCAGCACTTTTGCGAAGGCGCTTGCTTCCGGAGGATACCACATTTTCGGAGGTCGTGAATACCACTCCAACATTAAGGGTGAGCACAGCTATTATCAGATTCGTGCAAGTGACAAGGAAGTCCGTTCTTCAGTCAACCAGGTTCATATGCTAGCCACCTTTGAAGAAGAAACACTCCACATCCATAAAGGCTACGTGATTCCGGGCGGGGCTATACTCTTTGATCCGACCCTCGTCAAGGAAACAGACATCGGGCGAAAAGACGTGGTTCTTGTCGCGGTCCCTTACATGGAGCTTATCAAGCAAATTGCCACCGAGTTTGGAAAAGAGAAAGATGTGCAAAAGCTTGCGGTGATGAAAAACGTTTTAAGCGTGGCTGCTTCTTTGGCACTCTTGGAATACCCGTTCGATCTGATTGCAAAAACGGTTGAAAGTTTCTTTAAGACTAAAAAACCGAAACTGGTTCAAATGAACGTGCGCGGCGCTGAAATCGCGTACAATTACGTCCGCGAAAATTATGCCAAATCACCGTTCCCTTATCGACTAAAGCCGATCCCGGTTCCGGCAGGTGAAAAGCGAACGTTCCTCACAGGAACTCAAGCGGCTGCTCTTGGGAAAATTATAGCCGGTTGCAGGTTTCAAACTTATTATCCGATTACCCCAGCCAGTGACGAAAGTGAGTTCCTGGAATCGCATCCAGAGTTTGGGTGTGTGGTGGTTCAATGTGAAGACGAGATCTCAAGCATTTGTATGGCTGTCGGCGCAGCGGTCACCGGTGTTCGAGCATCAACCGCCACAAGCGGCCCAGGCTTCTGCTTAATGGTGGAAGGGATGGGGTGGGCTGGTATCAATGAAGTCCCGGTTGTCATCTTCGATTACCAGCGTGCGGGCCCTAGCACTGGGCTCCCTACGCGTTTCGAACAAGGTGACCTGAAGTTTGCCTTGAACGCAGGGCATGGAGATTTTCCGCGCATTATCATGGCCCCTGGTGACATGGACGAATATTTCTTTGATGCCATTGATGCGTTTAACTATGCAGAGCGGTATCAATTGCCGGTGATTGTTCTGAATGACAAGAACCTTGCGAACTCAACGAAAACCGTTCGCTGGTTTGATTACAGTGGCGCCAAAGTGGATCGTGGGTTTCTGCTAAGTGATGAAGCCCTCGCGAAATACATCAAATCGAATGGAAACGGAAACGGAAACTTTAAGCGATTTCACTTTGAGGAAAATGGAATGTCGCCACGCCCTGTTCCGGGTCAAGTCGGTGGTGTCTTTTGGAACACCGGGGACGAGCATGATGAATATGGCCATATCACGGAAGATCCCGATCTTCGCCTCCGCATGATGGACAAGCGAATGAAAAAGTTGGAAACCGCTAGCAAGGAGATTCCGTTAGACAAGAAGATCAAGACCTATGGCCCGAAAGATGCCGATTGTTTGGTGGTGACTTGGGGTTCAACCAAGGGAGCCATTTTAGATGCGATGGAAGACTTAGAAAAGGAAGGGATCAAAGTTCGCCTTCTTCAGATCTGTTTGATCAACCCATTCCCGACCCCTGAAGTGATGAAAGAACTGAGCCAAGCCAAAATTAAAGTCGGAGCTGAAATGAACTATTCGGGTCATCTGTGTGGCGTGATTCGGGAAAACACCGGAATTGCCATGGATTCGATGATCTTGAAGTACACGGGAAGACCAATGAAAAAAGATGAAATGGTAGACGCATTACGCAATATCGTGAAAAAGGCAGAAAAAAAGGTGGTGCTTACTCATGGCGCTTGAGGTTAAAGAATTAAAGACAGATTTTCACAATGATTGGTGTGTGGGTTGCGGCGATTTCGGAATTCTAAACGCGATTCACATGGCCCTTGCCGGCTTAGGGAAGCAACGGCATGAGATTGCCATGTTTTCCGGAATTGGTTGTTCCGGCAAAACTCCGCACTGGATCAACACGTATGGATTCCACACCCTTCATGGAAGGGGACTCCCGTTTGCCATTGGCGCAAAGCTAGCCAATCCAGAGCTCACCGTTGTTTGTGTGGGGGGAGATGGCGATGGCTACGGAATCGGAGCCGCTCATTTCCTCAATTCCGGACGGCGGAACGTGGATATCACCTACATCGTTTTTGATAACGGTGTGTATGGGCTTACGAAAGGTCAAGCTTCACCTACCCTGCATCGGGGTGAGAAGCCGAAGAGCCTTCCGCTTCCTAACATTAACGACAACAATAATCCACTCGCGGTTGCTCTTTGTTCTGGGTATACGTTTATTGCTCGTGGATATTCGTATGATGTTAAGCATCTAAAAGATCTCATTTTAAGGGGAATCAATCACAAAGGTTTTGCTTTGATTGATGTGCTTCAACCGTGCCCAACCTACAACAATCTCCAAACCAAAGAATGGTTTGAAGGGATTGTAGAAGACGAAGAAACTGGAGCGCGAGTGAAGGGAAATCCGCGAGTTTACAAGCTTGAAGAATCGGGTTATGATCCCGTGGTGAAAAACCCAGCCAACCTTGAAGAAGTGGAACACAAGATGTCTCAAGCCTTCTTGAAAACCCAAGAATGGGGCGACCGAATTCCGATTGGTGTTCTCTATCAGATCGACCAGCCTGACTATGGTGCCCGGATCGCGCAACGAATGCCGAGCTATGCGAAGGTGTCACCGGCAAAGATGCCGTTCTACGATTTGGCGACTGGGAAAACCACGACGGACATTACACCGCTATTAAAAGACTTTCAAGTCGTTTAACTTAGTCGACGGGTACAGCTGGTTTACCCGAAAAGCGATGTGCGATTTTTTGGTACCAGGGCGCATGCTCCCCATGGGAAGGACGATGCTTGTCAAGAAGCTTCGCCACGTCGGTGTAGCCATTTTCTGTAACGCAATGTTGAAAGGCGTTTTCAACATCTGCAGGTTCTGGGCGTCGGGATAGAAGTGTTTGTGTGATGTTCATTCGATTGTTGATCGCTGCCCAGTAGAGTGCTGTGTGCCCGTTGGCATCCGTTTCATAAGGAGCGGCGTTTGCGTTAAGTAAGAGTTCGGCCAAATCTTGACGATCGCCATGGGCCATCGAGGCAAGCATCAAGGGGGTCCAGCCTCCTCTTGCTGGAAGGTTAGGGTTAGCACCGAGTTCAAGAAGCGTTTTGGTGGCGTTGAGTTCCCCTTTTTCCACCGCACAGGCTAAGGCTGTCCAATCGTTTTTGTCTCGCGCATCGAGAATAGCCCCTGACTGAACGAGCTCTTCGATCATCGCCACATTCCCTCTCTCAGCAGCTAGGTTCAGCACGGGGGGTCTAAATGCGTTCGACTTGTCAACGGCATTTGGATTAGCGTGGCGCGCAAGGGCATCGCGGAAAGCTCCCAGATCCTTACCCCGGATCGCTTGGAACAAGTCAATCGTAGCATTCTTGCGGTTACTGCATGATTCGGCTAATTCTAATTGCTCGATGATTGGATTTGGTTCAGGCTCTACAGAGACAGCCGTCTGCTTTATTCCTGTTGCTTTAGAGCCTGATTGTTCAGTCCTTCGTCCGGTCATTCGAAAATGAATGTGCATCGTCCCATCCCCTTAGGAGTAGTCTAGATCGATCTTATCATGGGGGTAAGGAAGATGTCGACATCCAATTCTTTGCCAAATTGTTAACAGAAAATGAACATCCTATCTTGCTTAAGCCCAATCAGGAAATTCTCGTTGGAGTCCCACTTCTAATTTGCTAATTCGTTTCCAAACAAGGGCATTCACAACGGTCAGATCCGGGGACTTAGCCAGGGCATACGAAGGAGGATGTTGTACTTCCTTTGGATGATGTATTTTTCGAAATGGCAAGGGGACAAGAGCAATAAGCCTAGCTGCAAGATTCTTGATCATTCCCCCTTCATGTTCTCCTGCGCTCCCACCTTGGTTCTCGTAGAGCTCGTCCGCTGCAACCGGAGCGGTTAGGAATGATAAAGCGTCCGTTTTCCATCGCTCTACATCAGCACCAATCAGTCGATATTCGTCTTGGGTAAGCGTTAGCGTATGTAGTTCCTGACGCCTCCTTAGCGTCATTGCTTCTCCGAGCTTTTCCGCTAGCCCATCAACGTACTGGCGATGCTCATCCTTCACAGACTCGTTAGGCACAACGATTGGCTGCGGTGAAACTGAAGGGGCTTGGGCTGGACGAATCCGCATGCTATGTCACCGGCTCCGCGGAAGAGGCAACCACTTTGGATCGGACTTGCCCCTGAATTAATTGTTCGAGTTCGCGGCGCTTTACTTTGAGCGTGGTGGTCTTCGGAAATTCCCCTTCCCAGACAATCAAATCTTTGATCCGCTTGTAATCAGCCATTGTCCCATTCATCTTCTTGATCCCTTCCCAAAGAATTCCACGGACTTCTCCTCGCGGGGTTTCATTCTGCTTCAGTTTGTCCTGGTCTGGGATTACGACTGCGATGACTTCCTCTTCAAGCCCGGTCTTTCGCCCGAGGATGCACCCTTCTTTCACGTACGGAACTGCCTTTAATTTTTCCTCGATTTCTTCGGGGAAAACCTTTTTCCCGGCCGAGGTTACAATGAGGTTCTTCAGTCGTCCCGAGATGTAGATGTAGCCATCACGATCAACATAACCAATGTCTCCGGTCGCGAAATAGCCCTCTTTAAACACAGCCTCAGTGGCTTCCGGATCTTTGTAATAGCCCTTCATGACATTAGGGCCCTTCACAAGAATTTCCCCTTCCTCTCCTTCGATTCTCACCTCAATTCCTGGAACCGGTCTCCCAACGGAATTTCGTTTGGTTCGATGGAAAGGGTTCACCGTGACCACGGGAGAGGTTTCTGTAAGGCCATACCCCTGAATCACGGTGAATCCAAGCTTTTCAAAAGCTTCTTGGACTTCTCCCGAAAGGGGAGCCCCTCCAGAGACAAAGTATTGGAGATCCCCTCCAAAGACCGCATGAATTTCCCGAAAGAGCCAGCGGCGAAATCCTTGGGCAGGGCAAAGCGAAGCCAACTTCAACGCAAAATTAAACTTTTTTTGTTTAGCTTCGGATTGTCCCACTTGATGCAAAAGATTTCGATAAAGCATCTCGAGAAAAGCCGGAACGGTGAGCATGATTCGGGTAGCCGTATCCCGCATGGTTTGGAGGACATGCGTTGGTTTCAGGGAGTCTTGATAGGTTATGGTTCCCCCTCCATAAAGGGGAGTCAGGAATCCTCCAGTTAACTCGAAAGCGTGATTTAAGGGGAGTATGGAAAGAAAATTTGACTTAAAAAAGCTAGCCGGGAACAGCTTAAAGAATGATTCCACATTGGAAAGAAAATTGCCATGGGTTAGCATGACCCCTTTTGGATTTCCCGTGGTGCCTGAAGTAAAAATCATGATCGCGGTCGACTCAGAAGTGGACAAAGGCTGGCCAAGCTCGGGAGACTGCAACCCTCGTTCAACACCATGAGCGAGGGTGGGGAATTTTGATGGGTTTTCGTCGAGGCAAAGAATCGGAATCTTCAAGGGTATTTGGGAGAGCACATCGAGGAAGTGGGCTGAACAAATCAGGAGTTTGGGTTCTCCTTTTTCGAGAATCGATTGGATTTCATCTTTCTTAAGGAGCTTGTCCAAGGGGATAACGATCGCATCGATTCGAAGAACAGCAAAGAAAACGATTCCCCATTCAGGTCGGTTTTCACTTATGACAGCAATCTTGTCCCCGGTGCCGAAACCTTGGGATTTCAAAGCCCGCGCGAGAGCCTCTGCGCTGTCGCGAAGTTGGCGAAAGGACAATCGTTGCCAATTGTCTTTTTCGCGAATCTGGCAAAACACTTTGTCTCCGTAGCGATTAGCGCTTTGCTCGAGTAATCCGAATAAATTTTGCAAGAAACGCCTTCCCTCAATCTAGTCCATATCTGATTAGGTGCCTTGGGACTAGGGATGGTCACATGGCTTCTTGAGTTTCGAAGCTAGAATTCTTAATTCGAAGCGGCTCTAGAGAAGCCCTCCCGTATTACTTGACTTCTCCGGTGCGGGTGTCCAAGGTGATCATGAGTCGATCCCCGTCTTGACTGGTTAGGGCTATGGTTTCTGTGGGCGGGCCGAGTGGGGTTCCTCCGCAGGCTACCGGAATTCCTTGGGCATTAAACGGAAGGATGGATCCAGGGACGACTTGGAGGACAGCGGTGACGCTTGCACAAGGGAGATCGGCTCGGAAGGAACTGGTTACTGTAATTTTCGGAGGGAACGGGTGTGAGAAGACAACCTGATTATTTCCTCCGACCAACACAGTTCCACCGGGAAGCCGTGGATTTAGAATCACAGTTCCAGCTAAGCCGACGCGACGTGCCTCTTCTTCGGCTCGGCGAATGTCTGAAACAATGAGATTGTCGGTGTTTCGAAGCTCTCGCCGCACCATGTAGGCACGATATCCGGGAACGATTAGAGCAACAAAGAGAAGAATAATTCCGATGGTGATCATGAGTTCAACGAAAGTAAATCCTGACGTGGATCGCTTCATACCCACATTATCCCACGAACGGAACCAATGGTCAAGCACCTGCAGGTGTCTTAAAACAAGGATCTAAGCCCATCTTGTCTAATTCTCAACCCTGCGCGTGTCGCGCCTCGAAAGCGCAAACTTCTCCGAAAGATTGCACCGCGAGACACGTTTGCCAAAAACAAGAACAGACATTAGGAGGACGTGAATGCCCACAGGACGTGTTGTACAAGTGATTGGACCCGTGGTGGATATTGAATTTTCTGCCGGGGAACTTCCATCTATCTACAATGCCATCAAGATCTCAAAAAAAGAAATGGGAATCGGAATTCGCCCAAGCCAAGCTGAATTGATGCAAGAGTTGATCTTGGAAGTTCAAACAGAACTTGGAAACAATCAAGTTCGTTGCCTTGCCCTTGGCGTCACCGATGGTTTAGAACGGGGAACTGAAGCGATGGACACCGGAAGTTCCATCCGAGTTCCAGTGGGGAAAGAAACGCTGGGCCGGGTGTTTAACGTCTTGGGACAAGCCATCGATCAAAAAGGGCCGGTCCATACCAAGGAAACCTATCCCATTCATCGTCCTGCACCTACCCTCGAAGAGCAAGATCCGTCCAAGCAAGTTTTCGAAACCGGGATCAAAGTGGTTGATCTCATTTGTCCGTACGCTCGAGGTGGAAAAACCGGATTGTTTGGTGGTGCTGGTGTCGGAAAAACAGTGCTCATCGAAGAGCTCATTCACAATGTGGCCACCAAACATGGCGGATTCTCCGTGTTCGCGGGTGTTGGTGAGCGAACCCGTGAAGGAAACGATTTGTGGCTTGAAATGCAAGAGTCTGGCGTGATCGAAAAGACGGCGATGGTGTTTGGTCAAATGGACGAGCCCCCTGGTGTTCGATTCCGCGTTGGATTCACCGGTGTTACGATGGCCGAATATTTCCGCGATCAAGAAGGGCAAGATGTTTTGCTTTTCATTGATAACATCTTTCGATTTGTGTTAGCGGGTTCTGAGGTATCCGCGTTGTTAGGTCGTATGCCTTCTGCCGTGGGATATCAACCAACCTTGAGTACCGAAGTCGGACTCCTGGAAGAACGAATCACCTCAACCCGAAAAGGATCCATCACCTCTGTCCAAGCCATTTACGTTCCTGCAGATGACATCACTGACCCGGCTGTGGCCACCACCTTTACTCACTTGGATGCCACCACCGTTTTGTCTCGCCAAATTGTGGAGCAAGGCATTTACCCGGCTGTGGATCCGCTGGCTTCAACCAGCCGCTTGCTTGAGCCCCGCTTCCTGGGAGATGAACATTATCAAGTGGCTCGAAAGGTCCAAGAAATTCTTCAGCGTTATCGAGATCTTCAAGACATCATTGCGATTCTTGGGGTGGAAGAACTTTCTCCCGAGGATCGGGTGATCGTGGGACGAGCTCGACGCATTCAGCGGTTTTTGAGTCAACCTTTCCACGTGGCTGAAGCTTTTACCGGTACTGCCGGAAAATTTGTGAGTTTGAAAGACACCATTCGAGGCTTTAACGAGATTGTAAAGGGGAATCTCGACCAGCTTCCTGAGCAAGCTTTCTACATGTGCGGCCCGATTGAAGAAGCCATCGAGAACGCAAAGAAATACAGCGAAGGAAACAAGTAGGAAATCCGTGACCGACAAAGTTTTGACCGTGGACATTGTCACCCCTGAAAAAGCGATTGTTTCAGAGGAAAAAGCCACATTAGTTTCAGCTCCCGCGACCTTGGGACGGGTTGGAATTCTCCCGGGTCACATGCCTTTAGTTTCGACGCTCGAAAAAGGGGAACTCCATCTCGTCGAACAAAATGGGAAAGAGATCCATATGCAGATCGGCCCCGGGTTCATCCAAGTTCGAGACAACCAGGTGATCGTTTTGGTGGAAGAAGCAAAACGGCAAGACGCGCCGTAAGCGGTTCAGGACGAGGCAGGTAGCGCTTCCCCCTCCTCAAATTGGATTATTCAGGAGATCCAATTTGAGGAACCGTGTGTTTTCTGGCTATTCCTCATCCCGGCGCAAGCGGATATCGTTTTCGAGTTTGGCTGCAATAAAGAGCTTCGAAATTCTTTTCAATATCGGGTCAATGCGGGGACTCTGCCCGATTAAATCATTAACTAATTTATGAATGCCATTTAATTTGCCGTGGATATCGTCCTTTTTTCTAACATACCAAACGCTCGTCAAGCAAGTCCTTGAGCAATATTGCGCTTTCGCAGATCTTGAATTAAAGGGCTTTCCGCAAGACGCGCAAAGTGCTTTACGAATTCGGGTTCGAATCTTGACCCCTTTCTTGGATAAGGCTTGAGCTGCCTGCGAGAGATTCATGTGTATATATCGTAACCGATTACAGTCAAAAAGTCAACCCCATGCAAAAGGCTCGAATTCAAGTCAGGATAGGCTTGTTTTAGGGAAGGAGAAGATCTTTACCTGATAAGACCTAGGGCATGGAAACGGAACGTCATGGCTCAGGAAAGCCTTTCTCGTCAAACCATTATTTGTGACTATAACCGATTACGTGCCGATCCCTTCATCCAAAGTAACCCCCACTTCTCCCCTCCTCAAATTGGATTCTTAGGAGATCCAATTTGAGGAACCTTGTATCTGCTAAAGAGTGCAAATTTTGGATCCATCGAAAAATCCAAAATTTGCTTGTAGATAAAAGAAGGTTGCCATAATAGAAGCAGTGAATCCTGAGTGGCGATGCAACGGTTAGTCATTCGGGGTGGGAAAAGGCTTGAAGGGGTTCTCCCTTCCATGGGAGCGAAGAATGCTGCCCTCCCGATCATGGCCGCTTGCCTCTTAGTTCAAGGACCTGTTACGCTCGAACGGGTACCCAATCTCGCCGATGTTCGAGTCATGATTTCCATCCTCGAATTTCTCGGCGCCAAAGTCACGTATGATCCAATGAGCACCCGCATGGAAATTGACGCCACCTCTGTGAATACTTTCCATGCTCCGTATGAACTCGTTAAGAAAATTCACGCTTCATTTGATATCACGGGCCCTTTGTTAGCCCGCTTTCATCAAGCCGAAGTCCCGCTTCCTGGAGGTTGTGTCCTTGGTTATCGCGGGGTGAATTTTCACACCGATGGCTTTCAAGCCCTTGGGGCCAATGTCAATCTTGAGCATGGCTACTTGATTGCTAAAGCAGACGAATTGAAAGGGGCGAATCTCCTCATTGGTCGCTCGAGCGTGGGTGCCACAAAGAACATCATGATGGCCGCATGCCTTGCGAAAGGAACCACGCTTCTTGAAAACGCCGCTCGCGAACCCGAGGTGGTCGATCTGGCCCACTTTCTGAATCATTGTGGCGCGAAGATTACGGGAGCCGGCAGCTCTGAGATTCGAATTGAAGGGGTCACGAAGCTGCATGGCGCCACGCATCGAATTGTTTCAGATCGGCTTGAAGCGGGAACTTGGATCCTTGCAGGGGCCATGACTGGAGGAAATGTCACGGTAACGGATGTCTCCCCAAGTTTTTTGACCGCTTTCTTAGACAAGCTCGAATCGACCGGTGCGGAAATCAAACGAGACCGTCACTCCATTGCTGTCATCGGACCCAAGGAAGTGAAGCCGGTCGAAATTCTCACCGCACCTTTTCCAGGGTTCCCAACCGATCTCCAGCCTCAATTTGTGGCGTACCTCACGTTGGCGAACGGTACAAGCATTGTGACCGAAACGATTTTCGATGGACGCTTCATGTATGTGGCCGAACTTCAGCGCATGGGAGCTGACATCACCGTATCCGACAGAACGGCTGTGGTGAAAGGAGTACAGAAACTGACCGGCGCTCCGGTGGAAGCTCCCGACATTCGTGCAGGAATTGCTTTGGTTGTGGCTGGACTGCAAGCAGAAGGTGAAACCAGCATCGGCGGGGTAGAGTTTATCGATCGTGGGTATGAAAAGCCTGAAGAACGTTTGCGCCAGCTTGGCGCTGATGTGGTACGAATAGGCGATACAACCAATCTCCCCATCGGACAAGAAACCAGTAGGAGGGCTTGACGTGCACATTGGTATTGATCTAGGAACAGCGAACATTGTGGTTTACGTGAAAGGGAAAGGGATTGTACTCCGCGAGCCTTCGGTAGTTGCCATTGACCGGAGCAAGAATGGACGACGGGTCTTAGCTGTCGGCGATCAGGCACGCTTGATGTTGGGACGAACACCAGGCCACATCACCGCCATTCGTCCGATGCGGGATGGGGTGATTGCGGATTACGAAGTCACCGAAATCATGTTGAAGTATTTCATTGATAAAGTGTGTGGCGGGAATCGATGGTTCCGCTTTTTCAAACCCACGGTGGCCATCTGTGTCCCAGCTGAAGTCACCAGTGTTGAACATCGCGCTGTTCGCGAAGCCGCAGAATCAGCAGGGGCTCGAAAGGTCCACATCATTGAAGAACCCATGGCTGCCGCTATAGGCGCAGGTCTTCCTGTTGAGGGCCCTGGGGGAAACATGGTGGTCGACATCGGTGGAGGAACCACGGATGTGGCGGTCATTTCTCTCGGTGGACTCGTGGTGAGTGAATCGATTCGAGTTGCCGGGAATAAGCTGGATGAGGCCATTGTGCGTTATGTCCGAAAAAACTTTAACTTGATGATCGGCGAACGAACCGCTGAAGAAATTAAGATCCAGGTTGGTTCGGTTTATCCTTTGGATGGTGAGCTCACCATGGAGATTCGTGGTCGCGATCTCATCAACGGTCTCCCGAAAACCGTGATGGTCACGAGCGAAGAAATTCGGGAAGCCTTTGAAGAACCGATTTCAGCCATCATTGAATCGGTAAAATCAGTTCTAGAACGAACCCCTCCTGAGCTTGCGGCTGATATCATTGATCGAGGCATTTACATGACAGGGGGAGGGTCGCTTCTCAAAGGGCTCGACAAGCTCCTTTCTAAGGTGACTGGAATGCCTGTTCACGTGGCCGACGATCCCATCTCATGCGTAGCCATAGGCACCGGAAAATTCGTCGATTTCCAAAGCAGTAATTCTGTCTAATCTTTCTCATGAAATTTGTTGGAAAGAAAGCCCGGATTCTTTCCTGGACGATGGTCGCCCTTCTTCTTTGTTTAGTTTTTCACGGAGTTTTCTTAGCGACCGGAATAAAAATATGGGGATGGCAACACGGCATACGAATCTCCCTTTCTCCCTTAAGTCGCCTCTCTTGGAACACCATTCATCTTCGGCATCTCCGAATTCGAAACAAGCAAGGAGATATTTTTTTTGAGGCTCCATCGGTCGAGATTACTTACGACCACACCCTTTTTTTTCACGGCCAAGTCGCCCCCTCGCTTCATCATGTTCTAATCTAAAAACCGACTGTTTTTCTCCACCGAGATGCCCAGGGAAAATGGAGAACGGTGAGTTGGTTAGCCAATCAACCCGTTGCTGGGTTCCGGCCTTTCTTAGAAGTGAAAGAGGCCGAGATTGCTTTGGCCGATGAATCTTGGAGACAAAAAGGGAAGCCATCGCTTCTTCTCATTAAACGCGTTCATGGGACACTCGATTTTAGCAAAGGTTCTCTGATTGACGTCAATTTGCTTGAAACCCCGGAAAAGGGTGGGAGGTTAAGCATCAAGGGGCAACTCCTTTGGCCACTCCTTTCAGGCAATCTTGACGTGGAGGTTGTCCGCGCCCCTCTTCTTACCTTTGGAAATTATTTTTTGCATCAGGATGCGCTTCAAATTCTCGAGGGGGAAGCCTCAGGAAAACTTCAAGTTTTTATAGCAGGCAGCTCAATCCGATCCTATCGTGGAACTTTTGACTTGAACAACGCCATTCTTTTTTCTCCTCTTTTCCCGGGATTACAAATCACCAAAGCTTTCTCTCGACTGTCCATGAATTCACCGGTGCTTCAATTTACAAAAGGCTCCGCTTATTTTGGTGGAAGCCCATTGACGGGAGAAGGCTTTGTTGCGGTTTCCGATAACCCTCACCTTTTTCTCTCGTTTAAAAGCCCGTCGTTTAGACTCACGGATTCCACCTCCTTGGCTGCCATTTTAAAACGTGCGGATCCGAAGGGGATTGGCACTGCATCTCTTCTTGTTTCAGGTCATCCGCCGAATTTACTTTGGGAAGGCGCGATCGAAGCTTCTCGATTTTTTCTTCAGGATCGCGAAGCGCACGATCTGTCGGGAAGATTTTCCTATCTTAACCATCGTTTTTTTCTAAATGAAGCCAGGTTTAGAAGGGAGCACGGAAATTTTTCCATGCGAGGCCTTTCGGAATCGACCGAGTATGCTTCCTACCT
>JABDET010000047.1 GCA_013286945.1 Candidatus Melainabacteria bacterium | reverse complement strand
GAAAGGTGAATGGGAAAAATCTGCCACTGCCAGAGCCAAGGCACAGGCACTTAGATCGCAATCGCCCAAGGACCCGAAGTGAAGTTCATCCTTCAACGAGCTCGTCGTGTTTCTTGCCGTTCTCTCTCTTCTCTTGAACAAGAACCGCTGATCCAAACGTCTTGAAAAATTTTTGGCTCACGGCAGCTACGTCTTTAACATGATATTGCGCAGGGAGCGCTAACGTCGAAAAAGATTTGTCACTTTTTACTTTGATAAAGACAGGAACGCTTCCGTGTTCTTCTTCAAGCAAAACTTTAATTCGTGGCAAAAGGCTAGCGGATGAAGAAGTGAGGTCGATCTCAATGTGACATTCGCTTGGACCTTCAGGGATCGGTGGTGAGGAACTTGGTGATACTTCATGAGACCGCTCAAGAAATTTATCAAGCGTGAATGCTTCTTCAAGCAAAATCTTCACCTCAAACTCCGGCTCCTCGTCTTCCCCACCCTCCTCTTCTTTGACCGTAACCTTACCTTTAACGACAACGAGTTCATCTTGATTCAGCATCGGATTGCATGCTTCATATCCCTTCGAAAAAACGATGGCTTCCACTTGACCGGTTTGATCCTCCAGCGTGACAAAAGCCATGGGGAGATTATTTTTTGTGGTGATCCGCTTGATTTGAGAAATGATTCCAGCAACAATAGCAACCTTGTCTCCACACCCCACCAAAGCAGAAACTGGGGTTACTCCTCGCTTGGCCAAAGCGGCCTTATGCTCGTTCAAGGGATGATCGGAAATGTAGAGTCCGAGCATCTCTCGCTCCAAGCTTAACATTTTTTGTTTCGGGAACTCTTCCACCTCAATGGCTTTTGGTTTTGGAAGTTCTGTTCCGGTGGAAGCACCAAAAAACGAAGTTTGGCCACTCGCCTTTTCTCGCTGTGCTGCTCCCGCATACTCCATGGCATCATCGAGATTGGCTAAGAGCTTGGCACGGCTCCAGCCAAACGAATCCATTGCCCCAGCCTTAATCAAGCTTTCTTGCACTTTCCGGTTCACCGCGCGCAAGTCAACACGACCACAAAAATCATACAGTGACTGAAAGCGTCCGTTTGATTTTCCTTCTTCAATCACCCCTTCGATCGCCTTATCCCCCACGTTTCGAACCGCCCGAAGACCAAACCGAATCCGATTCTCCACCACCGTAAAATGAATCATGCTTTCATTCACATCCGGCGGAAGCACTTCGATTCCCATCCTCCGGCACTCATTGATAAATACACTCACTTTGTCCGTTTTGTCTCCCACACTCGTCAGCGTGGCCGCCATGAACTCCACGGGATAGTTCGCTTTGAAATACGCGGTCCAATAACTCACGAGCCCATAACCGGCGGAATGCGATTTGTTAAACCCATACAAAGCAAACTTGTCCATCGTATCCCAAATCGATTGGGCCAACTTTGCGTCAATCTTGCGGTTTTTGGATTCTTCGAGGAATTTGGCTTCGTACTTCGCCATGAGGTCGACTTTCTTTTTCCCCATGGCTTCTCGAAGCCCATCGGCTTCAATCATCGAGAAGCCTGCCATGGTGACCGCTGTTTGCATCACTTGCTCTTGGTAAACAAAGATGCCGTACGTTTCCTTTAAGATTGGCTCCAGGGAAGGATGCGGATATTTGATTTTCGTTTTCCCGTGTCGGGCTTTGATAAACTCACTCACCATGCCACTTTGAAGTGGACCTGGACGATTTAACGCCATGGTCGCAATCACATCGGTAAAGTTATCGGGCTTGTACTCTCGCAAAATTTGCTGCGCTAACGTGCTTTCGAGTTGGAAAACCCCGACCGTGTTTGCATCCGAAAGAAGTCGATACGTTTTCTTGTCATCCAACGGAATTTCTTCCAAATTAATTCGTTGCCCATGCGTTTGCTCAATCAGCTTAATCGTTCTGTCAATCACCGAAAGGGTACGCAATCCCAAAAAGTCCATTTTTAAGAGCCCGATTTTCTCAAGAGCCCCCATTTCATATTGGCAAACCACAGCCTCCCCTTGCATTTTCTGAAGCGCCACATGCTCCATGAGCGAATTCTTGGCAATCACGACACCCGCCGCATGAATGGAGGCATTCCGAGGCAAGCCTTCAATTTTTTCCGCGGTTTCAATCAGATCTTTCACAAACGGTTTTTCTTGCATCAACCCTTGAATTTCAGGAAGTGCTTTGGCTTCACTTACCGTGGCTTTGGAAGGGATAAATTTCGCAACCCTGTCGACTTCTGGTATCGGAAGGCTTAACACCCTCCCCGCATCGCGCACTGCTGCACGAGCTCTCATGGTTCCAAACGTGACAATCTGAGCCACCCGATCTTTTCCATATTTTTCCACCACATACCGAATCATTTCATCCCGATGGAGATCGCAAAAATCGGTGTCAATATCAGGCATCTTTTTTCTTCCGGGATTAAGAAAGCGTTCAAAGAGAAGATTGTATCGAAGTGGATCGATCTCGGTAATTCCAAGGAGGTAAGCCACAAGGCTTCCAGCCACAGAACCACGGCCAGGGCCAACCGGGATTAGCTTTTCTTTTGCGTACTTGATGAAATCCCAGACAATCAAGAAATAGTTAGCAAACCCCATCGAGTTAATGACCGAGAGCTCCATGTCAAGCCGCGTCATGATCTCAGGTGTGACCGTGCTGTACCGACGCTTCAGTCCCTCAAGACAGAGGTTTCGGAGATAATCACTTTCATGGGTCCCCTCCGGAAGCGGGTATTCCGGAAGAAGAAATTGTTCCCCAAGCGGGAGATGGAGGTTACACCGCTCAGCGATGGCCAGCGTATTTTTCATGGAGTTTGGAAATTCTCGAAAACGTGGTTCTAGTTCTTCATAGCTTTTCAAGTAGAACTCTTCGGTTTCAAAACGAAGGCGATTCGTGTCTTCAACTTTCTTCCCGGTTTGAATGCAAAGAAGCACGTCATGCGCCCCTGCATGATTTTTCTTCGTGTAATGCACGTCATTGGTGGCAACAAAGGGGAGATTCAAATCGCGTGCGATCTCAATGAGCCCTTTGTTGACTTGGTGCTGAAGATTGAGATCGTGATCTTGGACCTCGAGGAAAAAATTTCCCTTTCCGAAAATGTCTTGGTAAGTGGCCGCACTCTCTTTGGCTTTCTGCATTTCATGTTTCAAGATGTTATCGGGAACTTCGCCCGCTAAGCAGGCACTCAAAGCAATCAATCCTTTTGAATGCTTCGAGAGAAGTTCTTTATCCACTCGGGGGCGGTAATAAAAGCCTTCAAGACTTGCTAGGCTTACCAAGTGAAGGAGATTGCGATAGCCCTCTTCGTTTTGAGCGAGAACCACAAGATGGTGTGGATTATCGATTCGAGCGGTCCGGTCAAACCGACTACGGGGGGCCACATAAATTTCGCAGCCAAGGATCGGATTGATTCCACGTTTCTTTGCTTTCTCGTAAAACTCGACCGCACCGTACAAAACGCCATGATCGGTCAGGGCCATGGCTGGCATTCCCATTTTTACCCCGTCATCGAGAAGCTCATCGATGCGGCAAGCGCCATCCAAGAGACTGTAGCACGAATGGAGGTGAAGATGAACAAACGACCCCATACTTTTGGGTTACAAGAGAGGTTGAATTTTTTTCTCGAACACATCGGCCTCCCGAGAGCCAACGAACGTGTCAACAATTTTTCCGGTTTTATCAATGATAAATGTGGTTGGAATTCCCTGAATTCCTCCATAAGCGTGCTGAGCTTCAGGTCCTCCGGGTGCTTGTGGTCCACCAAGAGCCAACGGATAATTGATTTTGTATTCTTCCACGAAGGGCTTCACCACTTTGGCCCCTTCGTCATCAAGTGCTACACCAACGACGACTAATCCCTTGTCTTGGTATTTTTTGTAGAGATCAACAAAATGCGGAATCTCTCTGCGGCAGGGAGGACACCAGGTGGCCCAAAAGTCAAGGATCACCACTTTGCCTTTGAATTGGCTAAGGGTTACCCCTTTCCCATCGAGATCTTGGAGCGAAAAATCAGGAGCCTGAGAATTCACACCGGCGGCTGTAGACCCGGAAGGAGACCGTTGACATCCAAAAAGAGTAAAGACCAAGGTTGTTATCAATCCAAGTTGGAAAATCTGGCGCTTCATCAAACCAATTCCTCCGATCATGAAATGGGGAGAGATTTCATGCATATTTCTGGAAGGATCGCTTTTCCACCTTTGGCGCTCGTTCAACCTCGATTTTCCGAAAAATTCATGGGACTTTAACAATCGCTGCTTCACGCGATGCATGAATCGTGGTACAATCCGGAGAAATGCAGAGAACAATATACTGGTTCTTAGAATGAAAAGATGAAAATTCGACAACCAAATTCTCGATCCACATCTGGCACCGGCATTGGTTTCGCGGGAAAGGCCAAGAGAAAATCAGATCCCTTGTTTGAATCATACTCCATGGACACGCGCCAGGTACACGACATGCCCCGAGTAAAAAAGGGAGGGGTTTTTTGTGACTTGCAATACCAATCTAAGGATGGTAACATGCGTCAGGTGTGGCGCAAAATGGCTGAATCCCTCCTTGATTCTCCTCATGGCGCAAGAATTGAAAGCACCAATCTGCCATCCGAAACAGAGCAAGAGCCAACAGAGCTTCTTTCTGAACCGAGCCTTGATGCCTTGCCTCCAAACAGCGCGTTAACTCCAAGAAGGGATGTCCTCAAAATAGGCCTTCTAGGTGTATTTTTCGGCTCTTTCTTAAACGTGGGCTCCTCTCCAACCGAGAATTCCTCATTACATCCCAAATTGGTCAAGATAATGAAATATCTAAAACAAGAACTTTCCTGGGGAGCAAGCGACTACTCTCTTACTGGAGCGCAATCAAAGCAAATTGATCGGGCCCAAGCCGAAATGACTTCATTTGTAAAAGCTGGCGTGGATGATCCAGTGAAGTTTGAACAGTTGGTCGAGAGGGCAACGGAGGCATTTGATTTACTTGCCCAGGTACGTTTACAAACTTTCGTGAGTGGCTCTTGGAGTGATGAGATATTCCAGTACCTTAAGAACCTCGAAGCATCAGAGACTGACCTTGTCCTCAAGACGAAAGTAAGAAATGAACCCTGCGAAACTTTAACGATTGATGTAACACCGATTATCCCCAGATCTTATGTCTTCATAATTCACTGCACAACGGGGACGGAGAACGGGATCCTGGAAGAATAAAACCGTTTAATGCTTAAATGATGAAAAAATTATGTCGATAAAAGTTAAAGGACTTTACAAATATTTAATATGTGGTATATTATATAATAAGTGGCTATAGCTTTGAAATCAAGGTAAAAAATAAGATTAGGGGGTAACAATCAATGGCGGGTATATCAGGGGTCGGAGGTAGTGGCTGGGTACCAAATCCTTACCTCTCCCCAACCAATGTGACTCCAGCGAACACGACGAATAGCAATCCCTCAATTCCCGGAATTGGTTCAACGGGAATGTTAGCGATACCGAAGGGAGTGCACGAGTTCCCCCTACCCAATCCGGACGCAAATGGGCCTGACGGCAGCGAACATTATACTGATTCGGGAAGCGTACCTGACAACAGCACTCCAGTTCCGGCTCCCGTATCTGGTCTAGACCCATCCAAAGGCTCGCCTGACGGCAGCGTAGCTTCATTTACTGGAAATGATCCAGCCGGACCCCCGGGAGTACCTGTAGCTGATCACGTTTTCACCGGAAACCCAGATTCACCGGTTGACCCATCTCCTGGTAATGTAACCAATGTCGTTCCAACGACCGGAATAATCGTAAGTAATGACCCAATTGCTCCCAATGGGACTCCCGTGGACACGCCGAATAGTAACCCCTCAATTCCCGGAATTGGCTCAACGGGAATGTTAGCAATACCGAAGGGAGTGCACGAGTTCCCCTTACCCAATCCGGACGCAAATGGGCCTGACGGCAGCGAACATTATACTCCTTTTGGCCCATACGGCCAAACCGTAGGGGCAACCGGGCAGGGCGTACCTACTGTCAACAATGTCGTTCCAACTACCGGAATATTTGTAAGTAATGACCCAATTGCTCCTCCAACAGCCCCAAGTGCCCCGCTTGTTCCCAATGGGGCTCCAGTGGGCACGCCGAATAGTAATCCCACAATTCCCGGAAGCGGTGTCGTTGGTGGGGTCATTGGCGGGGGATATGGAAACCCAGGAAATCCACAAGTCTTCACTGGACAAGGTACACCGGTTGACCCCAATCCGTCGGCACAACCCGGTTACAACGGGTTTGGGATAGTTGTGAATGGTGATCCGAATCCTCAACCGGTCGGCCATCCGCAGACCATCGTAAATAGTGACCCCATTGTTCCTACTGCTCCTTCCCCTTGGTCCGCTGCAGGTTTCAATGATATCTTAACGATCCAGAGTATTTTTAGAACACTTTTCGCTAATAGTGCCGGAATGGGGAGCGCTTCTCCATTCGCACCCAGCGGTTTCAATGATGGACTTATGGGATACCTGGGATTCGGAACAAATCCGGGGAACACGATTAACTCTCTCTTCTAGAAATCTCCAATAAGCCCCGAGAGGAACATTTATGGGGGAGATCGCATTGCCTGCTGTGCCCCGGACACGAAAGTCTGCACAATAATTCGATTTGGCCTAACTTTGTTTACAAAAGTTTAATTGGACGTGTCCCCATTTTTCGAAATATTATTGGTGGAGCCGAGGGGGCTCTTCCTCGTTCGCGAAAATTCTGCCGGAATTTTCACTCACTTCGGACTCAACAATTTCCTGACGTTACGGACCCACCCCGGGGTCCTACACTTTTCCGACCTAATCGGTCGGCGGAAATTGTTGTTCGATCCCCCTCGGAATAGAGGAACATTTATGAGAGAGATGGTTCGAGCGAGATAGGCTGGTGGAGCCGAGGGGGCTCGAACCCCTGACCTCGTGGGTGCGATCCACGCGCTCTCCCAGCTGAGCTACGGCCCCATGTTCTTTTCCAAACTTCCAAGTCTTTTGTGATGAGTCCTCCTTTCTAACACAATGATTCAAGCCCCTCATGAGCCTTGGCGAGATTGGCTTTTTATCCGATATAGTGGATGAACCGATGAGTTTACCTGGGATTATCTGGTATGGCCACTTTGATGAATATCATGGATACGCGACCGAGGCGAAGGAATTTGTCCTTGCCTTAGCGCAAAATCAAGTTCCGGTGCAACCTGCGCTTTTGCGGCTTGACATCACACAAACGCATGGTTCGGATAATCAAGAAATTCGCGAAAAACTTTATAAAGAATTCTTGAGTATGTTTGAGCGAGAACCTCATCTTACTCCAACAGAATCAGCCATTTCCGTCTCCCATGGAATTCCTCCGCATGTTTTCCATAACGCGACAGCCAAGCTTAATGCGGTACGCTGCATGTTTGAAACTGAACAATTTCCCGAATCGTGGGTCGAGGCGTTCAACAAGATGGACGAGATGTGGGTTCCAAGTGAATTTAATCTGCACAGCTTAGAAACAGCTGGAGTCCCACGGAGTAAGCTTTTTAAGCTCCCTGGAACCATTGATCTCGATTTTTTTTCACCCGAGGGCCAACAGTACCAACTGCATGGAGGAAAACGTTTCAAGTTCTTTTCTTCGTTTGAGTGGACCTTAAGAAAAGGATGGGATACCCTTATAGAGGCTTTCCTGGAAGAGTTCGATAAGGACGAACCGGTGGCCTTACTCATGAAAATCACGAAGACGCGGAAATTGCTTTATGACCCAACCTGCGGGGATTGGATTGTTTCTGAGAAAAGTCCTCAAACTGAACTTGAGAATAAAATCAAATCGATCGGAAAATCAGGTCCTCCTATCCACTTGATGGATTTGATTTGCGAAACCAATGTCATGCCCTCGATCTACCGCTCGGTGCATTCGTTTGTCTTGCCAAGCCATGGCGAGGGATGGGGAAGACCTTACATGGAGGCCATGGCTACTGGGCTTCCAACGGTGGGAACCGGATGGAGTGGCAACACCGAATTCATGACCCGAGAGAACAGCTACTTGCTTGATTACGAATTGGAAACCTGCGGAGAGGCGGCGGCAGAAGAGTTACCGATCTTCCGAGGGCAACGATGGGCAGTTCCCGACAAAGAACAGTTAAGGTTTTACATGAGGCAGATTTTCGAAGAGTATGACAAAGCAAAAGAAGTGGGAGCGCGCGCCAGGGAACACCTAAAGCAACACTTTTCTCACGAAGTTATTGCGAAACTCCTAAAGAGCAAACTCGCTCAATTCGTTTAGACTAGAAGCCCCTTATGAGACCACTTCGAGCGCATCCTGGATACACCAATTTTCATCCGGGCGATAAGTGGTGTAGCGTTTTTTCCCAAGATCAATCGCAATGAGGCCGCGATTGGCATCAAGCGCAAGGGCCAACGATTCACCAACAGGCACGACTTGCTGAATCCATTCCGCGTCACCACATTCGGAAACCTTTCCACCCAGCGTACGAAAAGAATAGCGATGCTTTGGCATAAAGGATGCGTCCATCTGCCACCACTCCCCTTTGGTGGTATCGTTGATGACCCAACCATCCTCGAACCGGAACAGCCCATGCGGCATTGGGCTAAGAAACTCAGAAACCAATTGCGTCTTTTCATCGCTGAGGCCAATTCGATACAAGCTTCCCTTATGCCCAATGGAAATCACAATTGACTTTTCCTCTTCAAACGAATCGTAAACACCCACGTTAGGGTGAGCTGAACGGCGTGCCGTCAAAACCCCTTGTTCCCCATAGTCAGAAGGTCCAATCTTGAGCGCTTTCTTTCCTTCCTTTGTATAGCGGCTGTAATTCTCTTCACTGACGGCTAGCCAAACCCCCTCCTCATCAGGGTTAAACCCATGCTCCCAGGCAAACCAGTGAAACGTTTCGGCTTTCGTCTGAAGATCAATTTCAAAGACAGCATCATACCCTGATGAGACAACCAGAGCCTTTTTCCGGGTGGAATTAAGGCTCACTGTGTGGAGAAACGCGAAAAAGGGGTGGGTGTAGGAATCGATAATCTTGCCCCCCTTGTCGACCCAAAGCAGTCGATTGATTTCGGTGAGGAGATATCCGTTGTCGAGGTAGGGTCGGATGTGACGCGGCTCCCGAAATTCTTGTGTCCACTCTACCGCGAATACCCCTTTCTCCAAACGGCCAGAGACAAGAAGGCCAATCGCTGTGGGCCTTGGCTCTAGCCTCCCAAACTTCCCTTGTTCCCCCCGCAAACCGAGCATGACTTTGCGTCGTTCTCGCTGGTTTTGGCTTTTGACCACCAGAAGCCAGCGCGTCCCCTCAAGGACATGGCTATCGCGCGAGAACGTGGAAATGTCGATCGGTTTAACATCCGCAAACTTATTTTCCGAAGCTTTCAGCCGACGATCCTTTCAGCGAGCTCTTCGAGATACTTCTCCGGCATTCCCTGAGGGAATTGTTTGCCGTACACCGCATTGACAATGGCTTTCTCTCGCTCACGAATGATGGTCTTCCATGTTTTTGCCAAGACTTCCAACATCGTTTTTCCCCCAGAGAGCCACTGAAACGGATGGAAAAGAAGATGCAAGCGCGGATGACCTTGCTTGATCACCTTTTCAAATTCCTCTACGGGATATCGGAGGTTGGAATCAGAAAAATAAGGAATTTCCTTACTGAAGCGTGCGCTGTAAACATTGCACAGGTTCGGGGGTGAGAGCTCCCATTTCTCCTCTGGAAGACCGGTGTAATATCCAGGATAGGTCAGCGGATTATGCCAACCAAACACCTGTTGCATTTCTGGAATTTGTTTTTTCATGACGCTGAAATCGTTTTGAATCATCTCTTTTAAGGGGTCATCCCCTGGAATTTCAGGTGGAAACGCGAAGTGCATGCCGATCTGTTGCCCCAATTGGGGTATTCGCCGCACTCTTTCGAGCGTCTCATACGAGAGGAAGTTGTAAATTCCAGAACGGAGTTGGAAGAAAAAGGTCGCTTTGGCGTTCCATTGCTGATTAATTTCCGCAAAACTCACGGCCATTTCCACCGAGTAATCGATGTCGTGACGAAGATAAACCATTCGCTTGTTCGGGTTGTCTGATACCGGATCAGCAAAATTAGCGAACGAATAATCGTGCTTGACGAGAAGCTCGAGCAAATGTTCGTACCGTTGTCTTGTGTACATCCACTACCCTTTCTTCATGGTTTTCTTGCCAGAACTTCAAACACATTTTCAAAGCCGAGAAATCGTTCGTTGTAAAAGGATAGGGGCGTTTCATCAACCCCGGCATTTCCAGAAAGCATGCCGTCCCCTCCCGACTTGACATCCACAAATCCAATCAAACGCAGATGCGACATGATTCCTCTTTGACTCATCACAATCCCTCCCTTTTTAGGAGAAAGACCAGTTCTCGTGCCGAGGAGTGAGTTAAGCAAAGTCTTGAGGCTGAACACTCTCGGACTAAAGTCGACTGTGCTGTTGGGATTGTAAATGATGTCGTGGAGGTACTTGCCAAGGCCGTTTGTAGAGAGGTAAAGGCTGCCATTGGACTTCAGCACGCGGTAAAACTCTTGGAGCACCTGAAGATGGTCGGTGAGGTACAGGGCGCTGTAGCAAAAAATCGCTTCGAACTGCGGGGCGGAAAATGGAAGATTTTCCAGTTTCCCTTCCAGGAACGTGACGTTCTGGACGAGGTTCATCTCAGCCAATTGTTTGCACGTTTTTATGCGCGCTGGCGAGATGTCGATGGCGGTCACATGCCTGCATGTCTTGGCTAAAGCAAAGGACCATTGCCCAAAGCCACACCCAGAGTCCAACACTTCGTCTTTTCCTTGGAAACCAAGGCGAGCAAGCCGCCTTTCATAGTGATTGAGTCCATCCGCATAAACTCGCTGTAAAAAACCTTTTTCGCTTGTGCTTAGCTCATCTGACTCGAGGAATGACTCGGGGATTTTCAAGTTCGTTGGTTCAGCTAACCCACAAAATTTTTCAGCCACCATTCGAAGCTCAAAAGTGACCAGATCAACAGTCTTCGATTTTTCTCACCGTTCAGATGCTCGTTAACGAGCTCCCGGACGGTATCCTCTCGAAGATAATCGTAGATTCTCGCACGGTTCTCAATGAAGGAGCTCCGTATGAAATGAAGGCTTTCCTTTCGGAACCAACTTGCATCTGGCGCGCTGAACCCTTGTTTAAAGTTTGTCACATAATCTGCGGGCATGTATTGCCCCAAGACGTTCCGGACAATCAGCTTTCCGTCACTGGTCTTTTCAAAATACAGCTCTCGCTTTGGCCGCACTTCGTTTTCGTCGACCCAGATTGCGGTTTGTCCAAGGTTTCGCAACTTGTATCGCACTGGAACGGTCATCGCAAAATCAACCAAATCGTTATCCAAGAAAGGAACTCTGCATTCCAAGCCATGGGTCATGCTCAGCTTATCATCCACCATGAGAAGTCCGTGCAGAAACGTCTTGGCTTCGAAGTAAAGCGAATTGTTGATATAGTCTTCAGGAGTTTTTGGCTCTTGGTGAGCAGAACTCATGACCGCGCTGAAAATCTCCGCGGTGCTGATGTCTTTCATTTCCTTCCAGACATCGGGCTGAAAGAGCTCTTGAATGGTCTCTTCGGGAACGAGCCTTTGCCAAGACTTATAATACCGTTGAATGTATTCTTTAAAGTGTTCGTTTTTGGCTCCTCGATAATACCGCCAGGGATACCCAGCAAAGAGTTCGTCCCCTCCGGTGCCCGAGAGGACAACTTTTACAAACTTGCTCGCGAGCCGAGAAACGTAATAATTCGGATAGCATTGACCCACCCGCAAATCTTCCAAATGCCAAACCAAGTCGTTCAGAATGCGCTGCATGTCTCCGGCTTTCAGCACCACCTCATAAAGCTCGGTCTTGAAGAAGTAAGAAAGATGTTCTGCTCGCTTTCGCTCATCGAATCCCATTTCTGACTCGGATACAGAAGAAAGATCAAAGCCACAAGTGAAAGAAGCAAGGTATGGGATCTGCTGTGCCGCAACGGCCGTGATGGCGCCGGAGTCTATTCCGCCACTCAGGTAGGCGCCCACTGGGACATCGCTCACAAGCTGACGACGCACCCCCTGGGCAAAAAGCCGCTTGAACTCCTCTTCGCACTCTTGTTGATTGCTCGTCCCTGCCGGCTCGCGAAAGTCAAAATCCCAATACTTCTGTAGCTGCAGTTTACCAGGTTCCTCAACTTTCAGAAAAGCCGTGTGTCCTGGGGGAAGGAGCTTAACCCCTTTAAAGAGTGTTTGATCGGTAAAAATATTTTGAAAAGTAAAGTACTCCAAAAGCGCTTTGGAATTGACTTGGGCTTTGAGAGCAGGATGCCTCAGCAAGGCTTTTATTTCCGAGGCAAAGATGAACACGTTTTCATCGTGGTAATAATAAAGTGGTTTAATGCCGTAGCGATCTCTCGCAAGAAAAAGCATCCGTTGCCTTCCATCCCAGATACCAAACGCAAACATCCCATTAAACCGCTTTATCGATTCTTTCCCCCACTCGGCATACGAATGCAGCACAACCTCCGAATCGGTTCTGGATTTAAAGCTGTGGCCTAAACCTTCCAGTTCAACCCTGAGCTCCTGAAAGTTAAAAACCTCGCCGTTATAAGAAATCATGAATCGGGAGTCTTGGGTTAACATCGGTTGTAAGCCCGCGGCTGAACGATCGATGATGGCCAAACGCCGGTGGCCGAAACCCACCGAGCCATCGATGTGATAGCCTTCGTTATCGGGCCCCCGATGTGTCACCGCATCAACCATCTTGTGGAGGATCACCGTGGAAACAGGCTCCCCCTTAAGATTGAGAATTCCAACAATCCCGCACATTTAGACTTTTCCTTTTTCGACGTTTCGTTTTTCTAGAAACTGGAGGACCTCTTCCACGCCCTGATCCGGCGAAACCTTTCCGGTGTCAATGCGAAGCTCGGAATGAAGCGGTGGTTCGTACGGTGCATCGATACCGGTAAAATTTTTGATTTCTCCGCGTCGGGCTTTGGCGTACAAGCCACGCGCATCCCTCTTTTCACAAACTTCTATCGGGGTGCACACATAAACCTCAACAAAATTCTTGCACAATTTCCGGGCGAACTCTCGCGACTCTTGGTAAGGAGAAATCATCGAAACCACCGTGAAAACCTTATGCGCTTCAAGCCTTGAAGCCAGAAAGCCCACTCGCCTCACGTGCTCATCTCTTGCTTCTTTTGTAAAACCAACCAAGGGAAAGAGTTTTCGAATGCTGTCTCCATCCAGATGTTCCACCTCAACATTCGATTGCTGCAGTCTTTCTACAACCTTCGCCGCGAGCGTACTCTTTCCTGAACCCGACAATCCGGTGAACCACAAAACGGCTGGATCCAATTTCACAGTTTCCTCGCCACAACGGTGATCCCCGACTCCTGTACATTCATGTGTTCAATGTGTAAGCTTGCGTTCCGGCAAAAGGAACCCACTTCTTCTTCGGTGTGGCGGTGGCAGTTTAATGGCCTAAACCAATCGAAATTCACATGGTTCATTTCATCTAAGTTGAAATCTTGGTTGTAGAACATCTTGCAGATGTTCCAGTAAAAAAACCGTTGGATATCAATTGAACCCTTCGAAATCCCAAGCAAAGGAATGTCTTCTGGTACCTCGACTTTCACATTGAGCTTACCCAAGGCAATGCCAAGATTCGTTAATGGAAGGAGAGCGTTCCAGGCCTCTTCATCCGATAAATCAACCAACTGTCTCCGGATGAAATCATCGGTAAACTCCCGGATGGCTGCCTTTTTCCGGTAAACATAAAACAGGAATAAGCCGCCTGACTTGAGCTTGGAACTAAGATAAGCGATCGACTTTTCAGTGCTGTCGGTGTGGTGCAAAACCCCTTCGGAAAAAATCATGTCGATCGATTCATCTTTGATCGGAAGATCAACGAGACTTCGCTGCAAGAAATCTCCAGGATATCCCGCCTCTTGAAATCGAGCTTCTGCGGCTTGGATAGACTCAGAAATGTCGACGCCCAAGTAATCATGCCCCTTCAGACGATCGCCAAAAAATAAGAAGGCCGAAAGGCTTGAGCCACAGCCCGCGTCAAGAATGATCTTCTTACCACCCGCAAGCCAGGCATCTAAACGTTTCGGATCGTTATCGCAGTAACGCTCGAACAACCATCTCCTGCGTTCAGCCGTGTTGGCGGGAGTTTCGTAGCGAGCGCGTTCGGACCAAAGTTTTGACCAAATAAAGCCAAACGTTTGCATGGTCTGTTGTTGTGTTGCGGAGTAATTTTTAGACGAAGAGGTAGAGGATGACTGTTTAATGCCAAGTCTTTCCAGTGCTGACACTTTAATCTCTCCTCACTTGCTTTGGGACACTTCCGCACGTGTCCCAAGCCAGCTGATGCGTTTGGTTTCGATTTCCCACTTGGATTATCCCGCTCCCAAAAGGTTTTCCATTCGATCATTTCGAACAGATTTTCTCAAGGTGACATCTTGGACTTAAAAGGGA
>JABDET010000046.1 GCA_013286945.1 Candidatus Melainabacteria bacterium | reverse complement strand
TGATTCGGTTTCACCCGGAAAACCAACGATGAAATCTGTGGTGATGCTGGCATGGGGAATGAGCTCCCGCACGCGAGAAACGAGCTTCTTGTAGTGCGCATAAGTATAGCCTCGGCGCATTCGCTTAAGCACTTCGTCATCCCCTGACTGGAGCGGGAGATGAAAATGTTCGCAGACCTTGTTTAGGGAAGCAATCGTATCCACGAGCTCGAGGGGAAAATATTTAGGATGACTGGTGGTGTATCGAATTCTCGAAAGTCCATCAAGTTGATTTAACAACGTGAGCAGTTCTCCAAATGAGTGCCCTGGCCCAAGGTCAAACCCGTAAGTATTCACGTTTTGGCCAAGCAGTGTCACTTCACGAAACCCTGATTTCACAAGGGATTGCACTTCGTTGAGCAAAGCCTTGGGATGACGACTTCGTTGCTTCCCACGCACAAAAGGAACAATGCAAAACGTGCAAAATTGGTCGCACCCATAACTGATCGGAACCCACGCGGAAATTGGATCGTTCCGCTTCACGGGGAGCCCTTCTTCTTCGAGATCCTTCCTGTTGGAAAGCTCAAGAATGGGCTTGTGTCCCTCCAGGACTTCTTGGATTAAATGAGGCAGTCGACCATGCTTGTATGTGCCAAGAACCAGATCAACTTGAGGAAACCGCTTGATGAAGCTTGCGCCATCCTTTTGTGAAAGACAGCCGACCACACCGATGATCAGATCAGGTTTTTTTCGTTTGAGCTCTTTCAGTTCTCCTAATTTCCCGTACACTTTTGCATCGGCATTTTCGCGTACGCAACAGGTATTGAAAAGAATCACGTCAGCTTCTTCAAGAGTCGAAGCTTTCCGGAGGTTCATTTGATCCAAAAGAGCAGCCATGACTTCGGAGTCATACACGTTCATCTGACAGCCATAGGTTTGGATAAAATATTGTTTTTCGAGGAGGGCTTGCACAAGGAAAGCGTTCTCTTGTCTTCCTTCTTTCCCCTTTGCCTAACAAACAAGGATTTTTCACCGCTCTGGTTAAGCCTTAAACGTCTGATAATAGGCTCATAGTTCCCCTCGTAAGCCTGGAATCGCATATGGTTGCGCAAAATCCGATAGAAAATCTCTACTCAGTATTGGTCGTTGATGACGATCCGGCGGTTCGTCTCATGATTCGCTCTTATCTTGAGTTGGAAGGCTTTCGTACTCTGGAGGCATCCAACGGAGATGAAGCGCTTGCTGAAGCTTTTGCCAATGCCCCTCAAGCCATTGTGCTCGACATCATGATGCCTGGACTTGATGGTTATGCGGTGTGCAAGAAGCTTCGGGAAAATCCAAAAACGAATCGCTCTGTGATCATCTTCGTTTCAGTTCTTGACAAGGTTAACTCGAAAGTGCAGGGCCTTCAAACGGGGGCGGATGACTTCATAACCAAACCCTTTGATCCAAGTGAACTCTTGGCCAGACTGCAAGCGCATCTTAGGCGCATGGCGATTCAGCAAGAGAAAGAAAAAATGCTTGAGCGTTTAGCAGAAAAACTGGCCTTCATGAATAAGCGCTTGCAAGAAGAAGCCGCCACCGATAGCTTAACAGGACTTTACAACCGGCGATATCTCTGGAAGCGCTTTGGAGAAGAGCATCAGCGAGCTAAACGATTTAACCATCCCCTTTCCTTTATATTGATTGACCTGGATCGATTTAAGACCATTAATGATCGTTATGGGCATCCTGCAGGAGACAAAGCATTGAAAGAAGTCGGGAAGCTCCTAAAAAATCATCTCCGAGGCATCGACTTAGCGGCTCGTTATGGTGGAGAGGAATTTGCGTTGTTTCTTCCAGAGACCTCGCTCCAAAACGCTTCGTTTGTGGCGGAACGTCTCCGTCTTGCTTGTCACGCCCTCAAGATTGCGCCGATTCCTCAAGGAAAACTCACGTTCAGTGCGGGGGTCGCCACGTTTCCAATCCACGGAGTCACCCCCCAAGAGCTTTACGAGAAAGCAGACCAGGCGCTCTATGCGGCTAAAGCTCAAGGAAGAAACTGCGTGGTGACCGCGAGCTTTCTTTCCCCCAACGGGGACACTTCCCGCTGATAAACTAGGTCAAGCCGCCATGCAGGTCTTGTTTCCACCTTTTGAAATGGCTTCTTGTAAACCGGTTTCGCATTTGGAGAGAAGGCTTGCCCGAGCGGTCGTATAATCCATCTTCATCACATCCACCTTGGAGTATCCAGACACCCCGATGCTTGCGGTGAGTTTAACGCGTTGTTTTCCTGTTTCCCCAAAAACTCGCATCTCGAGGGCCAAACGAATTCGTTCTGAAATCAACACGGCTTGAGTTCTCTCGGCTTGCACCAAAAGAATGGCAAATCGGCCCTCTCCCATGTAAGCCAGTACATCAACCCCTCGCAGATAGCCGCGTAACATTTCAGCCACTTCCTTTTCGGTTTCGGCAAGCACCGATTCGTCGAATTGGGTCATGAGATGATCGTAATGGTCAATCTGCAAATAAATCAAGGAAAGTGGAGCCTTGTATCGATAAGCCCGTTTGACCTCTTCCGTTAATCGTTCCTCAAAATAAGTACGGTTGTGCAAGCTTGTAAGCGAATCAATGATTCCTTGAGCAATGGCCTCATGATATTTTCTCGCCTTAGCGATTGCGGTTTGAATGTGTGGGATAAAGCGAAGAAGCACATTCACGTCTTGCCATGAAAAAGCATGAGGTTCGGGCTCTCCCAGGTAAATCACCCCTAAGGGTGAACCATCTTTTTTTACCATGGGAGCAACAATGGCTGACTTTTCATTGGTGAGAAGCGTTGTCAGTTCTAGACCATCCGCCGTACGCAACGATCCATTTTCAATGATGACCGGTTCGTTGGTTTGGGCTACCCAGCCCACCACCCCTTCGCCAAATTCGACATTGTAGTTTCGGAAGTAGTCCGAATAAGGGCTGGCCGCCACCTCTGCATAAAGTTTCTTGTTTTTCCCTTCTTCTTCCACAAGGAAGATCAAGGTTGTCTGCGATGGGAGAACCTTGCCGAGCGTCTCAACGACCGTGACTAACGTTTCCTCCATTTGAAGGCTTTCGTGCATGTGCCCCGAGGTTTCAACGAGGAAGTTCAAGCTTTGGCGTTCTTTCCGCGATTCTTCCAGTTCGGCGAGGAGGTCATTGTATTTTCGGTCAGCTTCTTCTTCGTTATGTCGCGCATCCTTGATGCGGAGATTGGCTTCTTCATTCTTAGCATCAACCGAATTTTGCCAATTCCCCTTTAAGCTTTCAAACTGATCTTTGGTTCCAAGAAGCTCATGGTAAAGGCGCTCGATTTCTTTTTGTGACGATTCCCCTTCTTCTTCCAGGAATTTTTTCTCTTCAATTCCTTTTTTTTGCCACCGTTCCACTTCGAGTTCTTGGTTCTTAACCAAGAGAAAAAGCCAAAAGAAAAGTCCGCAGAGAAGGACTTCGCCTCCGAGTAATCGAGCGCCTAACTGTTGTGTCTGAATGGCGAATGGAAATAGAAAAATGAGATCGACAATCATGACGAAGATTCCGCCAGGGTCGGAAAGAACGAAAGCTTCAAAAATTGGGATCAAAACAGCCGCTAGAAAAAAGCCCGCTCCCCCAAGGTAAACCAGAAGAATCCCACACAAGACATCGCTCCAAACCACAGCCCACTCGAGAACCATTTTGTCTCGAGTTTTCCATTGGAGAACCGAGATTGCAAGTTGGTAGGCGGCGAAAGAAGCGATGAACACAAAAAGATGGCGCGAAGGGAAGTTTTCGATACCGGGTTTAGCGGAGAGAAGGAAGGTGCCAAAAGCAAGGGTGGCCCAGCGCAGCCCGAGTAAAAAGGCATAAAGCCGAGGTAAGGTCCTCACCCATGTCCTCCTTGCAATTTCATTTCCTTCTGATTATACCAGATTTCAACTGGATCTGTCTCGTTTCGATCAAAGATCCTTCACTTTGCGATCAGCGTTTAAGGATCAATCTTTCATTGACATTCGTTAGGAAACCTGCTATCCTAAACGGCAGAATGGAAGATAAAGCCTACCTTCTAGCCCTTTCTAGCTCAGGATTCTCCCCACGTCAGCTTCTCGAGCTACTCCAAGTATTTGGCTCTGCTGAGCAAGTCTGGCAAGCTTCTTTGAAAGACTTTGCTCGTGTACCTCACTTCTCGAAAAAGATGGGGGAAAAATTTTGCGACTTCCGAAAGAATTATCCGCTCGAGCAGTCTTGGGAACGCTTTAAGCGTTCCGGATTGAATCTCATTACGCTTCATGAAGACGAGTATCCAGAGCTTTTAAAGACCATTTCCGATCCTCCGGTAGCTTTATTTTATCAAGGAAAGTTAACTACCCCTTGTTTGCGAGCACTTGCCATTGTTGGCTCAAGAACTGGAACGCCTCGTGGGAAGCTCTTGGCCAAAAAACTTGCTTCTTCGCTTGCGGAGTCCGGTTTTACGATCATCAGCGGGTTGGCGAGAGGAATTGACATGGCTGCCCACTTGGGAGCTTTAGAGGGAGGGGGACAAACGTGGGCAGTTCTTGGAAGCGGGATTGACCGAATCTATCCTCCCGAAAACGAAAATCTTGCGCGACGCATTGCTTTGGAAGGATTAATCATTAGCGAATTTCCTCCGGGAACACCCCCCGCTCCCTGGAATTTTCCGCAACGCAACCGGATCATCAGCGGCCTTTCTCTTGGGGTCATTGTGGTGGAGGCCAAGGAAAAAAGCGGTGCCTTAATCACCGCGCGATTTGCCTTGGAACAAGGGCGGGAAGTGTTTGCCATTCCTGGAGATCCGACAAGCGAACTCTCGAGAGGAACGAACGCTTTAATTCAAGATGGAGCAAAGCTCGTGCAGGAGATTGGGGATGTGTTAGCGGAATTCCCGTATTTGCCTTGCCCAAAGAAGACCAGCCCCTCCCTTGAATCTTTAGAAGAAAAGATTCTAGAGACATTGAAAACCAAAGGAAAAATCATGGAACAATTAATGAAAGAGGTCAATCTGCCGATTCAACAAGTGGCAGGAACATTACTCATGCTAGAAACTAAAGGACTTGTCTCTCGGCTTCCTGGAAATCTCTTTGTGAGAACATAACATGGAGACCAATTCATCGTTAACGCCGCAAGAGCACCCCGCTTCTGACATTGCGCCGAAGGTGCGGAAGGCATCGATTCCACGCAAGTCCAAGGGGGCAAGCCCAGAGGTATCGGAAGGCAAGAAAGGCTCTCTCATCATCGTTGAATCGCCTGCCAAAGCGAGAACGATCAAAAAATTTCTGACCAGTGGCTACGATGTCAAGGCTTCCATGGGCCATGTGCGTGATCTCCCGAAAAGCCAGTTGGGTGTGGATGTTGAGCATCAGTTCACTCCTAAGTATATTGTCATCAAGGGGAAAAACAAGATCATTAAGGAGCTTAAGGCCGCAGCAAAAACTTCAAAGCTAATCTATCTTGCAACAGACCCTGACCGCGAAGGCGAAGCCATTGCTTGGCATTTGAGCCAAATTCTTGACATCGAAACAAAAGTCAAGCGAATCGAATTGCGCGAAATTACGAAAAATGCCCTTAAAGATGCTTTAAGCAATGCAAAAGACCTTGATCGTCATAAGGTGGACGCCCAACAGGCTCGACGCGTTCTTGACCGTTTAGTAGGCTACAAGCTCAGTCCACTCCTTTGGAAGAAAGTAAAAGCCGGTCTAAGTGCGGGTCGTGTTCAGTCGGTGGCCGTGAAAGTGATTTGTGATCGAGAGCGGGAAATCCAAGCGTTTGTTCCTGAAGAATATTGGACCCTGACCGCATTTCTTGGAAAGCGGGAAGGTGAACCCGCAGAAAAGGAAATTGTTTTTCCAGCCAACCTGTTCAAGATCCGAGAAGAAAAAGCTAAGGTAGAGAATGAGGCCCAGATTAATGAGATTTTAAGCAATCTGGAAGGCAAAGCATATGCCGTCACCGCCGTGGTTCAAAAGGAACAACGTCGGAACCCGCCCCCTCCATTCATTACCAGTTCACTTCAACAAGATGCAAGCCGGAAGCTTGGTTATAAGGTTACGCGGACCATGTCGATTGCGCAGCAGCTTTACGAAGGCTTGGATATCGGTGAAGAAGGGACCGTGGGGTTAATCAGCTACATGCGTACTGACTCCACGCGGCTTTCCGAGCAGGCTCAACAGGAAGCACGGGACTATATCGTTCAAGAATTTTCCAAGGAGTATTGGCAAGGGAAACAGTTTAAAATAAGGGAAGGGGCCCAGGACGCCCATGAAGCCATTCGTCCTACGAGTGCATTTCGAACGCCCGATAAGATCAAAGATTATCTCAACAAAGATCAATTCCGGCTTTACAAGCTCATTTGGGAAAGATTTTTGGCCAGTCAAATGAGCCCAGCCGTTTTTGACAATAAATCAATTGATGTGGTGGCTGCGGAGTATACGTTCAGGGCTACAGGGAGTACATTGAAATTTCAGGGATTTTTGGCTGTTTACGAAGAGACGCGTGATGAGGATGAAGAGAAAGTGAATCTTCCCCCGTTAAAGCAAGGGGAAAGCCTGAACCTTAGTAAGCTTGAACCCAAGCAACATTTCACTCAGCCTCCCCCTCGCTACACGGAAGCGAGCTTGGTAAAGACTTTGGAAGAAAATGGGATTGGTCGCCCATCCACCTATGCGCCTATCATTGAGACTATCCAACACCGACGCTATGTGGCTTTGGAAAACAAGCATTTCATCCCTTCAGAATTGGGTTTTGTGGTGACCGAAATGCTTCAAAAGAATTTCTCCGATATTTTAAACATCGATTTTACCGCTGAAATGGAAAATAAGCTCGATGCGGTTGAAGAGGGAAAGCTTGACTGGGTTAGGATCATCACAGAGTTTTACAGCCCCTTTGAGCAAGCCTTGGAAAAGGCGACAGAGCAACTTGAAAAAGTGAAAGTTGAACCCGAAGCGCTGAATGAACCATGCCCAACCTGCACGAAGGGCCTTGTGATCAAGGAAGGACGCTTTGGCCGATTTGTGGCTTGTTCGGGCTATCCGGAGTGCCGATACACCCGAGCCATTTCGAAAGAAATAGGGGTGACGTGTCCAAATCCTGGTTGCGGAGGGCAAGTGGTTGAGCTTCGCACCAAGAAAGGGAAGCCGTTTTTTGGGTGCGGCCATTACCCCAAGTGCGATTTTCGAAGCTGGAATCGACCCACCAACGAAGTGTGTCCAAAATGTGGAAGCATGATGGTCTTAAGACGTGTCCGAAATGGTCAGGCCTTTATCATTTGTTCGAAGGAAGGATGTGGCTACTCCCCCCCATCCAAGAAAGAAAAGGCCGAAACGATGGATGCTGAATGAGAATTGAGACTTGATGCCAAATCTTCTCCTATAAGACAATCCATCGGTCAATCAAACCAAGGCATTGAATCTTGTTCGGAGGGTATGGCGTGAGTCAGGAAATCGTTGTCATTGGTGGCGGACTTGCAGGCTCTGAAGCCGCCTGGCAAATCGCAGAACAGGGCCTCCGTGTTGTTCTGTATGAAATGCGTCCTCAAGTGTCGACACCTGTTCATCAAACCAGTTATTGTGCTGAGTTGGTGTGTTCGAATTCTCTAGGAAGCAACTTCCCACAAAAAGCATCGGGCTTACTGAAGGAAGAGCTTCGACGACTTAATTCTCTCCTCTTGCGCAAAGCGGACGAAAATCGTGTACCAGCTGGGCAGGCTCTTGCAGTTGATCGGGAAAAATTTGCTCAAGGTGTGACAGAGGCCTTGATGAACCATCCAAACATCCGCTTGATTCGGGAAGAAAAAAAAGAGATTCCGGATGAGATTACGATCGTCGCCACAGGTCCATTAACCAGTCACGCCTTGACAGAAGAGCTAAAAAAACATTGTGGAACCTATCTTTACTATTATGACGCGGTTGCCCCGATCGTAACCAAAGAAAGTCTGAATCTCTCAAAACTTTATTTCGCTTCGCGATACGGGCATGGGGACGACAAGGCTTACCTTAATGCCCCGTTTACCAAAGAAGAATACGAGGTTTTTGTTCATGCCATCGTGGGAAGTGAACGGGTCCCCTACGCTCCCCATGAGGATCCCAAGTTTTTCGAGGCGTGCATGCCCATTGAAGAATTGGTTGATCGTGGAATCGACACGTTGCGCTTTGGTCCGATGAAACCGGTGGGACTCCCTCTACCCGGAACCCATCGAATTCCGTACGGGGTCATTCAGCTGCGGCAAGAAAATATCGAGGGTACGCTTTATAACTTGGTCGGTTTTCAAACACGCATGAAGTGGGGGGAGCAAGAGCGGATCTTCCGGACCATTCCTGGTTTTTCCGAAGCGGAGTTTATTCGCTTCGGGGTGATGCATCGAAATATTTTTGTGAATGCGCCGACGTTGCTTGAGGAAACCCTTGCACTGAAGAAGAAACCAAAGCTTTTCTTGGCCGGTCAGATCACGGGTGTAGAAGGTTACGTTGAGGATGTGGCTTCAGGTTGGCTTGCAGGGATGAACGCTGTACGAAGGGTCAAAGGGGAATCCGGCCTGGTTTTTCCTCGAACGACTGCCATTGGCTCTCTCATGCATCACATTACCCATGCCAATCCAGAAAGTTTTCAGCCTATCAACGCCAACTTTAGCTTGTTTCCTCCCTTGGATCCACCCGTGAAAGACAAGACGCTTCGTCAACAACAAGTTGTTGAACGTGCAAGGAAAGCCATGGAACAACTAGGCTCCGAAATGGGATGTTTCAAGGAAGAGAGGGTGATGAACGTTTGACCAAAGTAGAAGTGCGCTCGACGACAGTCATGGCGGTTCTTCGTGACGGCAAAGTGGCCATGGGTGGGGATGGGCAGGTAACGGTCAATCAAACCGTCATGAAGCACAAAGCTCGAAAAGTAAGACGAATGTACCAAGGGAAAGTCTTGGCCGGATTTGCCGGTTCGGCTGCCGACGGCTTGGCTTTGTTTGAACGTTTCGAGAAAAAGCTCGAAGAATTTCATGGGAATTTGCCCAGGGCCAGCGTGGAATTAGCCAAGGATTGGCGAACCGATCGAATTCTTCGACGTCTTGAGGCCTTCTTGATGGTGGCCGATCGGGAGCATCTTTTTGTGATTTCAGGGACTGGAGATTTGCTAGAACCCGATGACGCCATCGCAGCCATCGGATCGGGAGGTCCTTACGCGTTAGCCGCCTCACTTGCTCTCTTGAAACACACCTCGCTTACCGCGCGTCAAATGGTGGAGGAATCGTTACGAATTGCCTCGGATATTTGTATCTACACGAATAAGGACATTGTTGTGGAGGAGCTCTGAAGACCAAGACATCGTGGATACAATTCGGATAAGACTTCTTATCGCATTTTTTCTTGTGGCGTTTGTCCCACTCGTCATCAGCGATTATTTTCTTTCCCGAAAAGCATTTGAAAACTCCGTGGATCAATTGTCTGAAAGTTTTTCTCGGATACATCCTGTCGCTAAAGAACTTGGTGATCAAATGGGTGAGATCAGGGAAACGCTATCAGAAACGTTCTTTGCTCCGGCTTTTTTATCGCTTCCAACTGAAAAACAAGAGAGACTACTTTCGCAAATTGTGGCTTCATATCAGGGGAAGGTCCGATCGGTTTATCTCTTTGACCAAGGGGGCCGAGTGCTGCTTCGCGTTCCCAGAGATGCCGAACCTCCTTCTTTTACTCTGTTGAAGGCGTTTTCGATTGGTAAAAGCTTTGAAAAAGAAGGGATGCTTTTCGAAGAACCAGGGAAGGAGCCAGAAGAAGATCTCCTTTATCAGATAAAGACCCAGAAACAAGGGACTCGTTGGGTGCTTGCTCGACTCGATCTCTCCCAATTTTCCCAGTTTTTGAGAGACGCAGGGGAAGGCGAAAAAATTCTTTTCTATCTGGTGAATCAACGTGGGAATTCGCTGACCAGCCTGGGGCACTCACTCGTTTCGCCCCCAAGACGTTCCACGGGGGGGATTGAGGTCTCTGAAATTCGTGGATTCCATGTGGTTCGAGATTACGTTCCGATTGCCGATAGCCAACTTTGGTTGGTTGCTGAACAACGATTGCCTAAGGGGCACGGCAGTGTCTTGCTTTGGGTTTGCGTTTCGGTTCTGTTGGGGCTTGTGGGTTCACTTTTGCTCTCACGTTTGATTAGCAAACGGATTCTCTTATTAAAAGAGATGGCCGATCAAATCGGAGGCGGAAAACTCGATGAGCCCATTTCAGGCTTTTCTGGAAACGATGAGATTGCAAGCCTGGCCCGTTCTTTTGAGCAAATGCGGATTAGTTTAAAGGACACGTTGACACGGTATGACGATTCACTTAAGACGGAGCGAATGCTGTACGAAAAAGTTCGCCAAAGATTGGAAGAAATTTCCACGCTCCACCGGATTGCTATTTCTCTAAGCTCTACACTTTCTTTGGAAGAAGTCATGCAACAAGCTTTAAGAGAAATGTCTCAAACGTTGAAAGCCGAATCGGGCGCTTTATTTCTCTGGAACGAAAGTGAAAGAATTCTTACCTTGAAAGAAGCCCATGGATTCCACAAGTTCGAGCTTTCGTTTCATCCCGGGGAAGGGATCGTCGGCGATATTTTGGTGGCCAACACACCGCTTCTTATCGAAGATATCCATGAGACCACGCGATATTCTGCCTCCACGCTTGTTCAACGAAACACGCGCTCTTTCTTGGGCGCTCCCTTGCTGTTTAAAGGAAAATGCATTGGGACTGTTGAGCTTCACCATCCCGAGCCACACTTTTTCAAAGAAGATGCACTGAAACTTTTTGAAGTCATGGTTTCCTCTTTGGCCATGGCCATTGATCATGCTCGGTTGTATGAGGAAATCTGCAATAATTTGGAACAACGAATGGTGGAGTTGTTTACCCTGTACGATGTGAGTCAGGTTGTTTCGTCTAGCCTTGATCTGCACACCATTCTCAATCGCGTCCTGGACTTGATCCTTCAGACACTTAAGGCTGATGCTATTTTTGTCACCTTGGTTGAACAAGGTGATCGAGAAATCTACTTTGATCGCGGAATTCCAGAGGATCTCCGAAAGGAATACTTGCGCGTTCTCAGCATCTCCAAATCGTTGACTTCGCTGAACAGCGGTGTCCCGATCTTGCTCAGGGACGTGCGAGAGGAACCCGAGTTCGCTTACTTTTATCGTCTTACGGATCCGGTTGAATCGTTGGGGATTATTCCCATCATGATTGAAGGAAAATTGCTCGGGAACGTGGGGGTTTTTTTCCACCGAACACATCTGTTTACCGACGAAGAAGCACGGCTTCTCTTTTTTCTGGCTAATCAAGTGGCCATTGCACTTAAGAATGCGCGTCTCTATAACACTGCCGTGGAGGAGAAAGAAAAGCTAAACTCCATTCTCACCGGGATGAGTGATGGGGTGATTACTCTAGACAAGCAAAGTCGGATTCTCACGTTCAACCCTGCCGCCGAGAAGATCCTAGGGTGGAGGGAAAAGGAAGTTGTGGGGGAGCCTTTTTCATCCGTTTTCCGCTGCAGCAACGAACATGAAAGGTTTTCCTTGGAAAACATGCTCCAGGCCTTTTCTGCGGAGACGAAGGGGGCAGATCATCAAGAGTTTGCGGTTGAGGGAAGGGATGGTTCAGAGAAGATCTTATCGATTGCCTTTTCTCCTTTACGCGAAGAGAGCGGAGAACTTCTTGGCATTGTGGCTGTTTTCCGCGATGTCTCGAAGCTCAAAGAGTTTGAACAGTTAAAGAGCAACTTCATTTCAACCGTAAGCCATGAGCTCAGAACTCCGCTCACCTCCATTAAAGGATACATTGCTACGTTGTTGCATCCGGCTACAAAGTTCGATGTGACAACCCAGAAAGATTTCTTGCAAATCATGAATCGAGAAGCGGATCGCTTAAGCAGTTTAATTACCGATCTTCTTGAAGTGTCCAAGATTGAGAGCCAGAAGTTTAGAATGAATCCGCAACCCTTAGACCTCGTGAAGATGGTGACAGAACTTGTTGAGAAGTATCGTGAAATCGGTACGAAGCACAGGGTTGACGTTCAGGCGTCGGAAAGCCTCCAGGTTAAGATTGATCGGGCGCAAATCGAATATGTTCTGCATCATCTCTTGGGGAATGCGGTGAAGTATTCCCCGAAAGGTGGAACCATACTCGTGGAGGTTCGAGGCGACGAGGGGAAGGTTTATGTAAGCGTCCAAGATCAAGGCATTGGTATCCCGTTTGATGAACAAGAAAAGATATTCGATCGGTTTCACCGTGTGGACAATCGACCAACGCGATGGGCGTATGGGTGGGGCCTTGGCCTTTTCATTGCTCGAAAAGTCATTGAAGCCCATGGAGGGCACATTTGGGTTGAAAGCGCGCTCGGAGGAGGGTCTAAATTTACGTTTACACTTCCTCGCACGGACATACCCTCGCCCCACGCAGAGGAAGCATCCTCACGGAAACGGCGAAACGTTCTGAAATCAGGCTAGCATGGAGGGAAACGCTTTGGCCAGTGAGAAGCGCGCTGTAATTCTCGTTGTTGAAGATGATGAGAGTATTTCTAATCTTCTTCAAATTAACTTGAGTCTCGCTGGATTTGAGCCCATCATGGCTAGAGATGGAGAAAAGGCCATTGAAATCTTTCGAGATACTCCGGTTGAATTGGTCCTGCTTGATCTCATGTTGCCCGGGAAGGATGGCTGGGAAGTCCTCGCGTATATACAGGAAAAAAGTCATGGCCAAACACCGGTTATCATTACATCGGCTAAGACACAAAAAGCGGACATCGAGAAAGGTTTCCAGATGGGCGTGATTGATTACGTCACGAAGCCTTTTGATCCCCTGGATCTCGCTGAAAAGATAAAACGTGTTTTAAAGAAGGGGAAAGGCTAATTCATGGAACAGAAAAAGATTCTTGTAGTTGAAGATGAGGAAACAGTGCGTCGCTTTATGAAGGTGTATCTTGAATTTGAAAACTTTCGAGTGGTTGAAGCATCCAATGGAAAAGAGGCTTTGGAGTTAGTTCTAAAGGAAAAGCCCGATTTGGTGGTCACGGATCTCATGATGCCTGAGATGGATGGGGAGCAACTGTACAAGGCAATGAAAGAAAATGAGGAGACCCGTTCGATCCCCATCATCGTGGTTTCGGTTAAAAACAATTTTGACGATGTTCAAGCCGCTTATTTAAAAGGTGTGGATGATTACCTCACAAAACCTTTTGACCCAAAATCGTTGGTCGAGAAAATTCGAGAGATCCTGCCTTCCTAAATGAAATGGGTGTCCCACGGGGGTATTCTAGAAATGGGATCGACTGAAGCGAGCTACCAAACCACCCCACTTCTCGATCAATATTTCAATCTTAAGAAGGAGTCTCCGGATGCGCTGTTACTTTTTCGGGTTGGAGATTTTTATGAAGCTTATGGAGAAGACGCCAAGCGCCTGAGTCAAGCGCTGGAGATAGTTCTCACCGGGCGCGAGGTCCGTGGAAATCGGATTCCGATGGCTGGGGTTCCACACCACACTTTGGAAAATCACCTGAAAACTCTCCTTCAGTCAGGCCACAATGTGGCTGTTTCGGAGCAATTAGAAGAAGCGGGCGAAGCCAAAGGGCTAATTCGCAGAGAAATTGTCCGGTTTCTCACCCCTGGAACCATTTTGGAGACCGGTTTTCTCAATGAGAAAGAGCCGAATTATCTCTTGGCACTTTGCTTGGAGGGGAAAAACTATGGCCTCTCTTGGTGTGATGTTTCCACCGGAATGTGGTTCCTGACAAGCATTCCGTGCCAGGACGAGAGGCTTGCTTATGAAATCTCGAAAATTGCCCCGAAAGAAATCGTGCTTCCTGAAGGGGCGCCTCCCTTAAAACTTCCGCATTCGTTTCAGAATCTCAAGATTTCACACTCCAAGAGCCGAGAAGACATTTCAATCCCGCAACATTCTCCCATGCCGGCTGTAGGAGAAAGCGCTTGTCGTCTGCTACTCAGCTATCTTAACAAAATCTATTGTGGACAGCTTCCACGGTTGTTTTCTCCAGTCATTCAAGAATCGCATCAATGCCTGGTTCTGGATCCATCGACCCAGAGAAACTTGGAGCTTTTTCGAAACCTTGCTTCAGGAGAGCGTGAAGGGAGCTTGCTCCATCTGCTCGACGAGACAAAAACCCCGATGGGGGCGCGCTTGCTTCGAAGCTGGCTCCTGCAACCTCTTCTGGATGTGGGTGAAATCGAAAGACGGCAAGATGGTATTAGCGAATTGCTTGAAGAGCCGAAAGTTCACAGTGAGATCGAGAAAGGGCTGTCGGGAATGGGGGACTTGGAAAGGCTCTTATCCCGAGCCTCATTTGGAACAGCTCATGCGAGAGATTTGTTAGGAATGAAGGAAATTCTTGAAAAACTTCCCGCTCTCTTGGCGGAGGTCTCAACGCTTCATGCTCCCCATCACCAGGATTTTGTGAGTCAAATGCCTGATCTTTCCCCGCTTCTTCGACTTTTCGATCGGTCGCTTCATCCTAATCCACCGTTCACCTTGAAAGAGGGGGGATTGATTCGTGAGGGGTACGATGAGCAACTTGATTTGCTGAACAAAGAAATCAAAGAAGCCTTGTTTTGGGTTGCCGAACTTGAGGAACGCGAAA
>JABDET010000045.1 GCA_013286945.1 Candidatus Melainabacteria bacterium | reverse complement strand
AAAAGGGCACAAGGATTCTCTGAATTCAGTGGCACTTTCGCCGGATGGGAATCTCGTGGTCACGGCTTCAAGGGATGAAACAGCGCGGGTGTGGAATGCCAAATCGGGAAGAGAATTGGAAACATTCTTTGGGCACTATGATCCGGTGAATTCAGTGGCATTTTCGCCGGATGGCGAACGTGTGGTCACGGCTTCAGAGGATGAGACGGCGTTGGTCTGGGATCCTCAATCGGGAGATGCAGCAGTTGCGTTTGAACAACACGAGGATTCTGTTTTATCAGTGGCGTTTTCGCCGCACGGTAACCTCATTGTGACCGGTTCAAACGATCGGACGGCACGAGCGTGGAATTCACAATCGGGAAAGCAAGTCATGGTGTTCTATGGGCACCTGGATGCCGTGACTTCAGCGGTCTTTTCGCCAGATGGCGAGCGTGTGCTGACTGCTTCTGCAGATGGTACGGCGCGGGTGTGGGATGTGCAATTGGGCACGGTATTGGCCACGCTCAAAGGGCACCAGGGTGCTGTGGAGTCAGCGGTGTTTTCGCCAGATGGGCGTCGAGTGGTGACCGCTTCTGATGATGGTGCGGTGCGGATCTGGTACTTGTTCATTTGAATTCAGGAGGACAGGCTCTTGTAAAGAAGTTCGATCGGGTGAACCACCGAAATCGAAGAGCCCGCATTTCTTAAGCCCATTTGAATTTGCAACGCACATCCCGGATTGCCAACGGCCACCACGTCAGGCTTAACCGAAAGAATGCTTTCCACTTTTTCTTTGAGGAGTGTGTCGGCCATTTCTGGATGCGTGAGGTTATAAATCCCAGCACTTCCACAACACCAATCACTGTGGGGGATTTCAACCAGATCCAAATCGGGAATAGCGGCCAAAAGCATGCGTGGTTCATCCCGGACCCCTTGGGCATGAGCCAAGTGACAGGCATCTTGATAAGCAACACGCACAGGAAGAGAGTGAAGGGGGATTTTCGAGATCAACTTGACCAGAATTTGGCTGATGTCCGACACTTTGGCTGAAAACTCGGCAGCGGCTGGATCCTCGGGAAGAATTCTCCCATACTCTTTGAGTGTTGCCCCACATCCTGCAGCGGTGACTGCAATAAAATTGGAATCAGCAGCGGAGAAGGCTTTGATGTTTTGTGCGGCCAGTTTTGCGGCTTCTTCTTTAAATCCCCCATGGACAAGGAGCGCTCCACAGCAGGCTTGGGTTTCAGGAATGGTGACACCGTAACCAGCCGCTTCCAGGAGTCGAACCGCTGCTTCTTCTACTCCGGGAAAAAGAATGGATGAAATGCAGCCGCGAAGCAGGCTTACTCGGTGCTCGGGTTTTTGAGGGGTCCACGTCTTTTTACGATTAGGCTTTGATAGGGTTGGGATATCAGGAAGAACCCCTTCTCCTTTTTTCATCCATGTGGGGAAAACGTTCAGGATCTTGCTCCCTCGCACAAGAGCACGCAAGCCACTTTTTTGATAAAAACGCAAGAGAGTTCCAAGCAATCGAAGACGTTTTGGTTTAGCTAAGATTTGAGTGAGAAGAAACTTTTTCAGTCTTTCTTTTTTCTGAAAGCCTTTGACCAAAGGATAAAACAAAGCCCGAGCTTCCTCGATCAGTTCTCCATAAGGAACTCCAGCAGGACAAGCGGTTTCACAGGCGCGACAATCAAGGCAAGCGTCAAGATGTTGGTGGACGGTTTCATTCATCGAAATGCGACCCTCGGAGACCGCTCTCATGAGCAGGAGCCGGCCACGAGGGGAGTCTGCTTCGTTTTTCAAAACGCGATACGTGGGACAGGCTTCAAGGCAGAGGCCGCAGTGAACGCACGTGCGAAGCTTTTCGGGATCGAGCGTTTAGTGCCTCCGGAGGTAGCGCCCTGGATTGAGTTTTTCGTTTGGATCGAAGAGTTTCTTTAATTGAAGTGTCATGGGCCACTCGGGCCGTTCTTCTCCCCACATGGGCCAATCCCTCCAGAGAAGACCCGGGACCTCTGTATAAATGATCCATCCACCCAAGCTTGAAACGGTTTGGTTAAATTTCTGAAATGTGGGAAGGAAGGTTTTATTCGGTTCTCCTTTCCAGCTTCCGATAAATGCGCCATCAAGTGACCACAAAAAATGGGGTTCCAATTTCGTTTCACTCGATATGTTTTGAACCGCATCGACCATCCGAGTAAGTAAAGAAGGGGGGACGGACCCGGTTGCACGGATGTCGCCATCCGTGTACAAGAAACTTTCTTCTGACCTATTCAAACGACTCTGAATGTCAGTGATCGAATCAGTTCTCGAATTGGAAAGAAGATTCGTGACTTCTTCTACCTGATTGGCGATCAGTTTTTCTTGTCCATCGAAGCGAACAAACAGCTGACTTTTCTCGGTTGACATTTCGAACCAAGCACTTGAAAAAATTAACTTTGAATGAAAAAGATGTTTTAACGCGAGAAACGCAGAAACGGGATTCGGCGCTCTACCTTGAAGGATCAGCGTTTTCTCTGGACGTGGATAGACTCTCAAGGTAATCTCTCCTAAATAGCCGATGGTTCCAAACGATCCGATGAAGAGTTTTGGCATCTCATACCCCGAAACATTTTTAACCACTTTTCCCCCTCCCTTGATCCAGGTCCCATCGGCCTGGCAAACCGAGAGACCCAACGTGAGATCGCGCAGATTCCCAAAACGATAGGAGAGGATGTTGTAAGGAGAGGTTGAGAGAATTCCCCCCAAGGTTCGGCTTTCTGCGTGTGGCGCCTCGAAAGGGAAAAATGCGTTGCTTTTTTTAAGAAAAGCTTGAACTTCCCCGAGGGTAATTCCCGATTGGACCGTGAGGGTCAAATCTTTTTCGGAATATTCGGTGACGGCATTCAAATGCCGGGATTTCAGAATCAGCAATTCCTTATCGCTGGGCGGGTGTCCCATTCGCTGATGGGATCCGGATCCCCAAGGAATAATGGATATCGGTTGTAGATTAGCTTCTTTTATGAGGGAAGATAGCTCGGATGCCGATCTGGGCTCCTTGTAAGCGCTATAATCCATACTCTTTCCATTTTTCGGTGACTTGCTTGATCATGGCAGAATCCATCGTGATCGCGTCAGGCCATGGCCTTGTTCTCCCCTCTTCAGGCCAAGGTTTCGTGCAATCGATCCCAACTTTGACACCATATTTTGGGAAGTTGCTGGCATGATCAAGGGCATCCAGTGGGCCTTCCGATAAGACAAGGCTTCGAGGGGGATCGAAGCAATTGAAGACCCACCAAATCACCTCGTGAAGATTTTGCACATCAACGGTCTCGTCCACCACGATGATGGATCGCGTGTACATGAGTTGTCCCAGTCCCCAAAGCCCGTGGATGATTTTTTTTGCGTGTCCGGGATAAGCTTTCTTCATTGAGACGATGACGCAGTTGTGAAAGACAGCGTCCACCGGGAAATTCATGTCGATCATCTCAGGAAAAATTGCCCGCATCATGGGGAGAAAAATTCTTTCAATGGCTTTTCCAAGGTAAGCGTCTTCTTGGGGGGGCCTTCCCACAATGGTGGTGAGGTAGATCGGATCTTTTCTCTGGGTCATGGTGGTCAGATGAAAAACAGGATACGGTTCCGGAAGGGAATAAAAACCGGTGTGATCGCCGAACGGGCCTTCGATTCTAGTTTCAGCAGGATCGACGTAGCCTTCAAGCACGATTTCTGCTTCAGCTGGAACCTCAAGGTCAACCGAGTGTCCTTTCACCAAATCAACCGGGGCTTTTCTTAGAAAGCCTGAGAATAAGAATTCGTCGAGATCAGGGGGTAGGGGACAAACGGCTGAAAAAAGAGTAATCGGATCGGCGCCAAGTGCGATGGCCACCTCCATTCGTTTTCCAAGGGCTTTATACTTCCGAAAATGTTTGGCAGCGTCCTTGTGGATTTGCCAATGCATTCCGGTCGTCTTCGAGTCGAAAACTTGCATCCGGTAACAGCCAACATTTCGTTTTCCAGTTTCAGGATCTTTGGTGATGACGAGGGGAAAGGTGATGTATCGGCCTCCATCCTGTGGCCAACATTTCAAGATGGGAAGAGAGTCGAGCGATGGATTTTTGATGACTGTTTCTTGGCACGCACCGCTTTTTACTAATCGGGGAGGGAATCGACTCATCTCAACAAGTTTTGGGAGAAGCTGGATTTTTTCGATTAAAGTGGATGGAGAAGGGGGTTCGAGAAATTCTTGAATGCGTGTGGCGATTTCCTGATAATCAGAGATGCCAAGAGCGAGCTTGATTCGATCAGGGTGGCCAAATAAATTAATCGCCGCCGGGATTGTCGAACCCGTTGGATTCTGAAAAAGGAGTGCGGGTCCCTCCGCCTTGGTGACGCGATCGGTGATTTCGGCGATTTCGAGTATCGGATCGACGTGAGTCTGTATCCGATGGAGCCACCCCTTTGATTGAAGAGCGCTCAGGTAGTCGCGTAAGTTTTGAAATGCCATAATGACCTTCTTCCTCGTTTGCTATTCTTTCAACCAATTCCACCACGATTGAATTCTGTTGGGCTGATCTGGAACTGTGAGCCCTGCATCCAAGTACCACCACCAATAGTGCTTTGGGGGATTCACGGCTGCTCGTTCGGTTTTGTAATGATTCCACCCAATTTCAGCCAACACTTCTTCTTTCTTGCCGCGAAGCTTTTCATCAAGGAGAACGGTTTGTTGCCAATACGATTCCAGGGGAGCTCTCCCTTCAAGATCGGTTAAGGTTTCCTGAAGGTCAGATCGATAGTGCAAAAGAAGGTTCGATGCCAATCCATTTTGCCCAATGTTTTCAACGTACCGCTCATACTCACGTAAGATCTCTTCAAGGTATTCAATCTCTTCTCCAGGCCATTCGCCGCTCATTTTAATCCATCTCACACATGGAGGCGCTTCAAGAGCGTTTCAGCCATCAAGACATCTCCTGCTGTCGTGACTTTGAAGTTCTCCGTTGTTCCAGGAACCAGGTAAACAGGGACCCCCAAGTTTTCGACTAAGCTTGCGCAATCGGTTCCTAGAAAATCTTCTTTCCTTGCTTTTTCAAGGCCTTTCAGAAGAAGCTCCGCTTTGAAGCACTGTGGAGTTTGGGCTGACCAAAGCATTGATCGTTCTAACGTTTCTTTCACACGTGCTTCTTTAGCAATTTTGATCGTGTCTTTCACTGGAATCGCGGAAAGAGCAGCCCCCTTTTCCATGGCCGTTCGAAAAACAGCATCGATCAGATCCACGGTAATCAAGGGGCGAGCTGCATCATGGACAGCGACAAAATCAAATCCTTTGGGGATGGCCTCCATCCCGAGGGTGACGGAGTCTTGGCGTTCTTTCCCTCCAGGCACGACAAAGCGCAGCTTCTTAATTGAAGCGGAGCGAGCGAGATTCTGGGCCTTTTCCACATCTTCTTTTCGACAAACGATCCCAAGGGCGTGAACGAGCGAAGAACGCTCGAAGGCTTCCAGGGAATAGAGAAGCATCGGTTTCCCGTCCAAAGGGAGAAATGCCTTCGGAGCTCCCAAGCGTGTTCCGAGCCCTGCGGCAAGAATAATGGCAAAATTTCCCATTTCAAGTTCTTTTAGACTTTTCCGGAAGTCTCCTTCTCGGAAGTCTTTCCACCCGTTCTCCAGCTCTGATTTTGAATCTTTTAATCGTTCCCCCCAAGAGCTCGATTGCATAATCACAAGGTTTATCCGAGCTCACGAGCTTTGTGCTGTCCGGTTCCATCTCTCTTTTACTTACGATGGTTCCCGATTCATCAAGGAAAAGAACGTCCAGGGGGATGGGGGTATCTTTCATCCAAAAATATCGAACTTGAGAGTCGGGAAAGATGAAGATCATGCCGCGATCCGGAGGGAGCGTTTTCCGGTGCATCAGCCCCTCAGTCCATTCGGACACCGTCCTGGCTGTTTCAACGATGAACCGATGATGGTGGAGAATGAGCGTCACCTCTTCCCTCCCAAAGCCAAAGAGTGGAAGAAAGAAGAGGAAAGCAAAAACCATGCACTTTCTCATCGCGTCTTACCGGGGTCGAGCAAAGATCATCTTGCCGGCTACCGTCTGAAGAACGCTCGTCACTTCAACGGGGATGGTTTCTCCCATGGATTTCCTTCCATTTTCTACCACGATCATGGTCCCATCATCCAGATACGCTACTCCTTGATTTTGTTCTTTTCCCTCGCGGACAATTTGCACTTTGAGTTCTTCACCCGGCAAAACCACAGGCTTCACAGCATTGGCAAGTTCATTGATGTTCAGTATCTTCACCCCTTGAAACTGTGCCACCTTATTCAGGTTGTAATCATTGGTGACAATGGCCCCTTGGGTTTCCTTCGCCAGGTTGACCAATTTGGCGTCGACCTCGGTCCCCGGAAAATCACGTTCAGTCATTTGGATGTTGAAGATTTTTGACTGACGCATTCGGTTTAGAATATCAAGCCCTCGGCGGCCTCGGTTCCGTTTGAGGAGATCGCTTGAGTCCGCAATTCGTTGGAGTTCGTCAAGGACAAATTTTGGAATAACCACTGTCCCCTCAGAAAAGCCTGTTTCGAAGACATCCGCGATTCGCCCATCAATGATGGCACTGGTATCGAGAATCTTCGGTCTAGCTCCACCTGCGCCGAAACGTTTGCCGTGAAGCGGAAGGCGCAACGTCAGTAACACGGTAATGGTGGTAAAAACGAGGGTAAGCAGTGTAATAAAAATGGGTTTGATTACCCCGGCTTCTTTGGAAACGGATGTGAAAAGGGATAGCATTGGATCAAGCAGGGTGTAAGTGATTAAGAAGGAAACAATAAGGCCAAAAATTAGTCCCCCGGCTCCCCAAAGGATTTCTTGGGTAGAAAACTTTTCCATTCCTTTGGTAAAGGTTTCCATGTAAGCAAGAAACCAACGAAAGAAATAGGGGGAAACCAGGAATCCGACAATAATGCCAATCACCGTGAGTATGATGTCGTTTACAGCGGAGTAAGCTGGGTTTTGTGAAAACACATCCACTTGGTTGAGCAAATGGGAAAATTGATACCCAACAATTCCTCCGAGGGTGATGAACAGAAGGGTAAACAGAGCTCGTAAGAATCGCATTGATTCACCTCCTTTGTTTTCTAATTGACTGAAATTATTTCGCGAACAAGAGATCCATCGCCTCTTGAACGGTCTTAACCCCTCGGGCGATCAAACTCCCCGACCGAGTTTCCTTCAGCTGATTGGCTTCCGGAAAAATCGCGTGTTTAAACCCGATTTGCGCGGCTTCGCGAAGGCGTTCTTCCGCATACGGAATGGCTCGCACTTCTCCGCCAAGTCCAAGCTCACCAAAAACCACCCAATCCAGAGGAACCAGGGTGTCCTTTGCGCTCGAAATCACAGCCATGGCCATCGCCAAGTCTGCCGCTGGCTCACGAATTTTGAGGGCCCCGGCCACGTTCATGTACACATCGGATTGGCCCAGGTTCATGCGGCATCTTTTTTCAAGGATAGCTAAAAGGATCGCCATCCGATTGAAGTCGATTCCGGTGGCGGCTCGTTTTGGAATGCCTGACCAGGAGCGGCTAACCAGCGCCTGGATTTCCATGAGGAGGGGTCGCTGACCCTCGAGAATTGGCACCACGACGGACCCGGGTGATTCAGCACGCGATGACAAGAAAAGACCCGATGGATTCTTGACCTCCATGAGGCCATGACCGGTCATTTCAAAAATACCCACCTCTTGGGTGCTTCCAAAACGATGCTTAAAGGCGCGAAGCATTCGATGGGCTTGGTGATTTTCCCCTTCCATATACAAGACGGTGTCGACGATGTGTTCGAGAACCCTTGGACCTGCGATGGTTCCATCTTTGGTAATGTGGCCAACCAAAATAATGGTGATTCCAAGATTTTTAGAATAACGAAGTAATTCGCCGGCACATTCGCGAACTTGAGCCACGCTTCCAGGGGCAGAGGCAATGTCTTCTTTGTAAAGGGTTTGAATTGAGTCAATGATGGCGAGCGCGGGACGAATGCTTTCCAAGTGATGAAGAATGGCATCCAGTGAAATTTCATGAAGAATGAGAAGCCCCTTCGATTGCAACTTGAGTCGCTCGCTGCGAAGCTTCGTTTGGGCTTCTGATTCTTCACCACTGATGTAAAGAACGGGTTTGTCGAGCGCTACTTTTCCAGCCACTTGCAAAAGGAGGGTCGATTTTCCAATGCCCGGGGCTCCTCCGACGAGAATGAGTGAACCAGGAATCAATCCGCCACCCAGAACTCGGTCGACTTCGGGAAGCGTGGCAAACGCTTTAGTTTCGACGGAAACTTGGTCAAGAGTCATCGGTTGCTGAGGAGCTTTTTTCAGGGTGGAATGGCGCGATTCCGTGGTGCTTTCTTCAACAAAGGTGTTCCAAGACTCGCAGTTTGGACACTTGCCTTGCCATTTCGGGCTTTGACTTCCACACGATTGGCAAACAAATAAAGTCTTGGTGGAGGGCATGAAAAGAAGATTCGAGTCTCTTGTTTTTCTGCCTGCCAGGGTCTTCTTTCAGGTGGAGACGCTTGTCAACTTAGACGTTTACGCAAACCCTGTAAAGAGCAGCTTCTTCGGGACTTCGATGTAACGAGGTTTAGTGGACGGGTGTTCTAAAACCAGAATTTTTTTCTCGATTTTAGCCAGATAATCTTCTACAGCCTCACCGGGTGTATTCCCTTTGCCACACTCCATCATGACGAAAGGAGTTTGCCATTGGCTTTTGATGAAGGCTCCTTCAAAGTGAGCCAAAAAGTGGTGATCATGTTTTGGATGACGACGGATAACCAAGTTTAATCGGTGCTGGTCTGCAAATTCAAACAAATCAACCGAGGAGGAAGAGATTTGGGTTAAATCAGAGGCATTCGTGGGTACATTGGTGGCTTCGGCTCCAACGGGTGTCATCGTTCTCCTCCAAATTATGATTATTTTTTTGTTCTTTTCGTTTTATTTTATGTTAACATGGAGAGTAGCGCAAGACAATACCCTTGGAATTGCGAAGTGTTACTAATTTGTAAACTTTTGGACGTCTCAATTCAGGATGAATTGATCCAGCGGTCACACGTCGTAGGTTTCCGCGACAGGATGTCATAGCGGAAACCGAAGAGACTGCGAGAACACGATGTTCGAGCGGCAGATGTGATAAACCGCTGGAGGACTTATCCCTCCTGTCTCCATGTGTGTGCAGAATTAACCTTTGGACAATGGTGGTTTTCGAATTGACCGATGAAGGTTGTTGGAGTTTTCCAGCTCATTGCGTTTTTGACGTTCTTTTGACAGATATCGTCTAAAATTGCGGTGAAAGTTGTCGAAAGGGAAAAACCTTTTCGCATTCGAAAGGTAAACTTTAATGGATAGAGCGGGTCGTTATGTCACGCATGAGGAATTCGCCGAGCTCCGAGACGAGACGCTGAGTGGGTTCGATAAGGTTTTGAATCGGCTTGAGAAGGTCGAGCAAGAGCAGACCTTTACCCATCGTTCTTTGTTGCGCGTTGAGGAACGGCTTGAACGAGTCGAAGGGGAGCAAGCGTTGATGCGGGTTCTCTTGATCAAGATGGACGAGCGGATGGATCGGATGGAGCAGCGGATGGACCGCATGGAAGAGCGGATGGACCGCATGGAACAGCGCATGGACCGCATGGAACAGTGGATGGGCCAAGCGCAGCAACAAATGGAGAGGTTCGATGGGGAACAAAGCTCCATGAGGCAGGAGCAAAATCTGATGAGAGAGGAGCAAAGCTCCATGAAAGTGATTCTCTTACAGATCAGTGACAAGCTAAACAAAATTGAACAAAAACTAGCCTAATTTAAAAAAGTATCCTGGCTTGTTGGGCGCTATCCAGGCTTATACGATTCAAGCGCGACCTCGAAGTTCATAAGATCTGAAACAGATTTTTCGAGCACTACTCCAATTCCGAAGGAGTACCAACGTTCTGTATGAGCTTCTCCTTGTCCCCCCTTTTCGTGAATCTCCATCTTAAGGGAGGGGAATCGTCCTGCTGGAACCGTGATCACATCAGTATCGGTAAAGGCAAATTTTAGCTCGAGGGGTTGCCCTCCACAGGTCCCTTTCCATTCCCAGATCCGTCCCACTTCTGCCGGAGCTACGAGTATCGGGTTTGGAGGGTCGTAAACGAGGACCTTTGATCCGAAGTTACGAGAAATAAGCCAAAAGGTGTCGACATCGACCAGATATTTTTCACGCTGGAGTAGCTCGTTGTCTACGCGGGTTTCTGTCACAAAAAAATTTTTACCCGCCACAACTTGGCATTCGGTAACGGCCACCGAAAGAAATCCGCGATCAGTTCGGTAAATCCAGCTGCTCTTTTCCTTCAGTGGGAAGAGCGCATGGAAATCCACAGATTCAGGACTTCGATTCCTCCATCAAAGGTGGTGGAGGCAATTCCGCTTTCTCTTTTTTCTTGAAAGTGATCTTCTCTCCGTCAGAGTCAGCGATAATCGTATCCCCAGGTTCAAAGTTCCCTCGGATGAGTTCTTCGGCCAAGGCATCTTCCACATGGCGTTGGATGGCACGACGCAAGGGTCGTGCACCATAAACGGGATCGTACCCTTCTTTAGCCAGGTATTCCTTGGCGGCGAGTGTCACTTCAAGTTTTCGCTCTTGTGCGGTGACTTCTCGATAGACCACCTCAAGCATGAGATCGACAATTCGCGTAATTTCCTCTTTCGTGAGGGGATGGAAAACAATGATCCCATCCAACCGATTCAGGAATTCTGGCTTAAAGGCTTTCTTGACCTCATCATTGATCTTGTTTTTCATCCGCTCGTATCGGGCTTCAGGAGACCCTTCGTCTTTAATGGCGCGGAACCCAATTTCTTTGCTAATGTCTAGAGTGCTGGTTCCAAGATTGCTGGTCATGATGATAAGACAGTTTTTAAAGTCAATTACACGCCCTTGGGCATCGGTAAGTCGCCCGTCATCAAAGACCTGAAGCAAGATGTTAAAAACATCGGGATGTGCTTTTTCAATTTCATCGAGAAGAACCACGGAATAAGGGCGTCTTCTAACCGCCTCCGTAATTTGACCCCCTTCTTCGTAGCCCACATAGCCTGGAGGGGCTCCAACCAAGCGCGATACCGCGAATTTCTCCATGTATTCGCTCATGTCGATGCGGACGAGACTGTCCTCGTTGTCAAACAAGAACTCGGCCAAGGCTCTGGCTAATTCGGTTTTACCGACACCGCTTGGTCCTGCAAAAAGGAACGTGGCGGTTGGGCGCTTCGGATCTTTTAATCCGGCGCGTGCTCTTCGAATGGCTTTGGTTACGGCAGCAATGGCTTCTTGTTGTCCGATGACGCGCTTGTGAAGGGAATCTTCCATGTTGAGGAGCTTGATGCTTTCTTCCTGCCGCATTTTCGTCACAGGGATCTTCGTCCAACTTGAAACGATGTGCGCAATTTCTTCTTCGGTGACCGTGGTTTCACGCGCTCCTTGCTTACCTCGTTTTTCCTTCCAGTCTTTTTCAACTTCTTCTTTCCGTTTGCGGAGTTTTTCTTCTTTTTCGCGCAGCTTCACGGCTTTCTCAAATTCCTGAGCCTTAATGACAGCTTCCTTTTCTTTTCGAAGTTCGCGAAGTTGTTGATCCACCTCACGAAGCTCCGGTGGGGGGAGGGTTGATTGGAGACGAACACGGGAAGCAGCCTCGTCGACCAAATCGATGGCTTTGTCTGGAAGGTGTCGATCTGAAATGTATCGATCCGCCAGAGCGGCGGCCGCCTGCAAAGCCCCATCGGTGATCTTGACTTTATGGTGGGCTTCGTAGCGATCACGTAATCCTTTCAGGATTTCAACGGTCTCTTCGATGCTCGGTTCACTTACCATGATCGGTTGGAACCGGCGTTCAAGAGCAGAATCTTTCTCAATGTACTTTCGATATTCATCCAGGGTGGTGGCACCGATGCATTGGAGTTCTCCACGTGCAAGGGCAGGCTTAAGCATGTTGCTCGCGTCAATGGCTCCTTCAGCAGCACCCGCTCCCACAATGGTGTGAAGCTCATCGACGAAAAGAATGATTTCACCGGCTGCAGCACGGATTTCTTCCATCACGCGCTTCATCCGTTCTTCGAATTCGCCTCGATATTTGGTTCCAGCCACAACACCGGCCAGATCGAGAGCAATCACCCGTTTGTCTTTTAAGAGCTCAGGAACTTCTCCACGAATGAGACGTTGGGAAAGTCCTTCAACAATGGCGGTTTTTCCAACGCCAGGTTCGCCGATCAAAGCTGGATTGTTTTTGGTTCGGCGTGAGAGAATTTGAATGACCCGCTCAATTTCATTATTTCTTCCGATCACAGGATCGAGCTTGTTCTCTCGAGCGAGAAGCGTAAGATCGCGACCATACATATCCAACGTCGGGGTCTTCGTGCGTTCTTTGGTTGGGGTGGGGGAGGAGGTTTCTACCCCCAAAAGCTGGGTTATTTGTGCGCGAATCTTTTGAGGATCAACACCAAGATTCGCAAGAACACGCGCTGCAACCCCTTCACCTTCGCGAACCAAACCAAGGAGAAGATGTTCGGTTCCGATGTAGTTGTGCGCAAGTGCTCTTGCTTCTTCAAAGGCAAGCTCGATGACTCGTTTGGCTCTGGGGGTGAAAACCATTTCTTGAGAAGCTGGCTGGCTTCCCTTTCCCACAATGGATTCCACTTCTCCTCGAACTTTTTCAAGCGAAACGCCGAGATTCTCAAGTACTTTTGCTGCAACGCTTTCTCCTTCGGAAATGATTCCAAGGAGTAAATGCTCGGTTCCAATGTAATTATTTCCAAGCCTTTGGGCTTCTTCTTGAGCGAGGACAATCGATCGTCTAGCGCGCTCTGTAAACGGTTCCCACATTACCCTCCAACCTCCTTATTGGTTTTACCCATTCATGAGTATCCATAGTCATTTCAGCACAGTAAAAATCTTAAGCGACTCTTCAATGACGAACTTCGAAAAGCCTTCTTTAGAACAAGAGGCGATGTCAGCGTTCTGTGGTTTAAATTGCGAGAGCATTTCGTAAGTAGTTGGCTCGTGCGATATCGCGTTTTCCGGGATCCGGTTCTACCCCAAAGTGTTTTTGCAGGTTGGCAGGACGGGTCATGAGGATCACCTCGTTTAAAAGTCCCACAGGCACAGGAGGCAAGATTCCAAGTTGCACACCAAGTCTTGTTAAGGAGAGATGTTCCATGGCTTCAAAGGAATTGATGATGTGAGCAGATTTGAGAATGGCAAAAGCTCTCCAAGTCCGGTCCTCAATCAATGGGCGTTGTTCCTTGACCAACCGGTCTCGCGCTTGAAGCTCCTGAGTGATTACTTGGCGGGTGACGGAAGAAACACGAGAAACAATGTCTTCTTCGGTTGGACCGAGAGAAAGCGCATTGGAAACTTGATAAAAATGCCCTTGGGAAACCGTCCCCTCACCATAGAAGCCGCGAACAACGATGCCAAGTTGGTTTAAAGAATGGATCAAGCTTGGCATGGCTTGAAGAAATGTCAGGGCAGGAAGATGAAGAAGCGTGGAAGCGCGAAGCCCGGTGCCAAGGTTGGTTGGACACGCGACCAGATAGCCCCATTGTTCATGGAATGCATAAGGGAGGTGGCTTTCAAAGGCATCGTCCACGGCGTTCAAAATGCTCCAACCCTTTTCAAGGTCGAGCCCTGAAAGAAAGCATTGAAGTCGTAAATGGTCTTCTTCATTGATCATGATGCTCACGGTTCCATCCGGCTGCTCAAGAAGACCGCGACCCGAAGGATCTTGAATGTGGTGAGGACTTACGAGATAATCTTCAACCAAGACTTGGCGGTCAAGCAAGGATAGTTTTTCAAGTTCGATCAGCTCCATCGGTTTCAAGGAACGCTCTTGTTTGCCAGCCTCTGCGACTTTGCCGCGAATTTCCTTTCGGGCCACTTCACTGGCTCGATGGGGAAAAGCATAACCTTCCAGGTTGCGGGCGATTCGAAGTCGACTCGAGAGGACGAGGAGAGCTTCTGGTCCATCTCCTTTGAGCCATCCAAGTGGAAGATGATTGGATTCAGGCATCTTGGTTAACCTGCTGCTCTAAGGCTTTAATTTGGTCGCGAAGTTCCGCCGCTTTTTCAAAGTTTTCCTCATGGATTGCTTTCTCAAGCTCACTGCGGAGGGAGGCAATCTCGCGACGAAGGCGGACAGGTCCCCCGCGTTTGACTGGGTATTTCCCGAGATGGCGAATGTTGCCGTGGTTTTTGATGATTAGTTCGGAAAGCAGGTCGGCAAAAGCGCTGTAGCAATGGGTGCACCCGAGAAATCCGGTTGAAAGAAATTCCTGCCACAAGAGTTGGCAATGAGGACACTGGCGATGCGCATGTGGCCCTGGCGGCGCGATAGCAAGATTGGGTTGAACCGTCGGCTGGGCGACAGCGAAAATGGGCCAGATTTGGATGTTCCGACGATTGGCACACTGAAAGCAAAGATGAAGCTCCGTCTGTTGACCGTTGACGATTTGAGAGAGATGGACTGAAGCTGGTTGTTCTTTGCAATCATCGCATAGCATAGGCGTCAGTGAATAATCTTCATGAATCGTTCCAGCTCTTGATCTTGGTTTCCTTTTCCTGCGCGCCAGGGTACATCAGGACGAATGCCATGATGTGCAATGGTTTCCCTAGAAGGGCTCAAGTATTCTGCTACCGTGAGTCGAATGGTTGAGCCGTCCCGAAGAACCCAGCTTCCTTGGATGTATCCTTTTCCCAAGGTTGGTTGGCCATAGATTGTTGCCCGCCGATGAGTCTGTAGAGCGGCTGTGATCAGTTCCGCTGCACTGGCTGTTCCTCCATCCACGAGGATCGAGAGTGGAATAGAAAGGTGAACAGGGACTTGGTTGATGTAAGGGGATTCGTCTTTTCTCGTCTTCTTAATAAAGATGATGTCGCCAGGACGAAGAAAAAGTCCAGCCATCGTACTAGCCGCATGAACATCCCCGCCTATGCATTCTCGTAAATCCAAAATCAAGCGTTGGACACCTTCGTCTTCTAGTTCTTTCTCGGCTTGAAACAACTGACGATCGGTGTCACGATTAATGACTTGCATTTCAAGATATCCGATCTTTCCAAACTTTTTCATAACAAAGGGAATGAGGTGGATTCTTCCTGGTTTCACATGGAGATGAAGAACTTGTTGACCTCGTCGTACGGTGAGTGCAAAGGTGGAATCTT
>JABDET010000044.1 GCA_013286945.1 Candidatus Melainabacteria bacterium | reverse complement strand
CTCGCCTGGGAAAAACTTTTGATCACCATTTACCCTAAACAAGGATTTGGTCCAATTCTAAAAGCTTGGAAAAAATATGCCTCGTTCCTCGGTAGCCAAGTCCGTGTCGACACCCCAAGCGAATCGGTGGAAGGCGAAGCGGTTGATGTTTCACTCTCGGGCGCACTTCGCGTCCAGGATGTTGATGGACTCATCCACGAAGTTTCTTCTGGCGATGTCAGAAAACTATGGTAAAGAGCAATGTCATTCCGAACGCAGTGAGGAATCTGATTTTCGCTCTGGAAGCAGATTCCTCGGCCTTCGGCCTCGGAATGACATATTACGCGGATCTGAGCAACTAAATACTAGTGAGCGGCGGCCACTTTCTCCTTGTCCTTCTTGGCATCGGTAGCTACAGATTCAGCGACATTCGGGGGAGCTTCTTCATAATGCAAAAAGGTGAGCTTGAATTTTCCCCTTCCTTGGGTCATGCTTCGTAAATCAATGGCATAACGTTGCATTTCGGCCATCGGCACCGTAGCCTTAATGAGTTGCTGTTCTTTCACTTCGGGTTCCATCCCTAGAATTCGTCCGCGTCGAGCATTGAGGTCTCCGATAATATCTCCCATGAACTGATCAGGAACGGTCACCTCGAGCTGCCCAATCGGCTCTAGTAAAACCAAGCCCGCGTTGGCCACAGCATCTTTGAAGCCCATGGAACCCGCGATCTGAAATCCCATATCAGAGGAATCCACCGGGTGGTATTTGCCGTCAAACAAAGTCACTCGAAGATCGATCATCTTGTACCCGGCAAGCACCCCTTCTTCCATGGCCTTAATGACCCCCTTTTCAACGGATGGAATAAACTGGTTTGGAACCACCCCACCCACAACTTTGTCAACAAATTCAAAACCACCCCCGTGTGGAAGAGGCTCCACTTTCAAGGAACAAACGGCGTATTGACCATGGCCTCCTGTTTGACGCACATACTTTCCTTGAGCTTCTCCCTTCCCGCGGATGGTTTCTCGATAAGCGATTCTCGGCTTTTTTAATTCGATGTCTACGCCAAATTTGCGCTTCATCCGTTCAACATTGATGTCGATGTGGAGATCCCCAAGCCCTGCAATCAAAGATTGCTTTGTATCGCTGTCGCGCTTTGTCTTGATGGTGGGATCTTCTTCCATGATCCGCGTTAAGGCGGTCGAAAGTTTGTCCTCATCCCCTTTCGTTTTTGGTTGGAGAGCCATGGTGAGGAGTGGTTCTGGAAATTGGATTGACGGGAGCATCACCGGATTGTGCTTATCGCACAACGTGTCATTGGTGTTGGTGATGGCAAGCTTCGTTATGACGCAAATATCCCCCGCCTGGGCCTCGGTGAGCGTTTCCTGATGCTTCCCTCGAAAAGCATGAAGGCTGGCTACTTTTTCGTCCCTTTCTTTCTGCGGATTATAATAAAGCGAGTCAGGCTTAAGAACCCCACTGAAAACACGCAGAAACGTGATTCGCCCCACGTAAGGATCGGTCATGGTCTTGAAAACTAAAGCCGAAAGCGGTGTTGTAGACTCGCTTTTTCTTGTGATTTCTTTTCCCGATTTGGGATCCTTTCCATGGACTTCACTTCGCCATCTCGGATTCGGAAAATAAGCAACAAGTGAATCGAGAAGCGTTTGGATTCCAACGTTTCGATGGGCCGATCCACAAAAAAGAGGAAAGAGTTCCCCTTCCACAATCCGATTTCGGAGCCCTGTGGCAAATTCTTCCGGAGAAAGCTCACCGGATTCCAAGTATTTGTTCAACAACGCTTCATCGGATTCAGCAGCACATTCCAAGAGCTTTTCCCGATAAGTCTTTGCCTTTTCTTTCAAATCATCCGGAATCGGAATTTCTTTCGCTTCTTTCTTCTCAAATTGATACGCTTTCCCATGAACAACATCCACCACCCCTTTCAAGGCTTCCGCTTCCCCGATCGGGATGGTAAAGGGCAGAACTCGAGGAGACAGCTTCTCCTGTGCGAGGATTAACGCACGCTCGAAGTCTGCATTTTCTTTATCCATGCGATTGACGAATAAGGCTCTTGGAAGGTGGCGTGAATCTGCCATTTCCCACACTTGTTCTGTTCCAACTTCCACACCGGCTTGAGCACTCATCACAATCAGCGCCGTGTCGACAACTTGGAGGGCAGCAATCACTTCGGATACAAAATCGAGGAATCCAGGGGAATCGATCAGGTTTAATTTATGATTTTTCCATTCGATGGGTGCGGTAGAAAGTGAAATGGAAATTTTTCGCTTAATTTCATCTGGATCAAAATCGGTAACGGTGTTCCCTTCTTCAATACGACCCATTCGCTCCGTGTGTCCGGCATCAAACAAAATGGATTCGACCAGGGAGGTCTTTCCGGTTCCACCATGACCGAAAAGCCCAACATTCCGAATGTCTTCCGTACGAAAAGTTTTCACGTCGCATCCGCTCCTCTCCCAAATTTGGTCTGGAATTCGAACGAACTATGATTTTAACTCGACTTGAAAATTATTTTGCTTCGGCGTACTCGATGGGAATTTTTTTCTTCTTTTGTTCAGCACATCGGCGATGCCATTTGTTCCCACCAATCCGAATCATTTCCTTTTCATCCAAGATACCGCCACAACCACGACACTTGGCTGGTCCCGGCTTTTTTGTTGAACCTTTTACTTTTCCTTCTTGAGCCAAAACGAATCACTCCTTCTTGCAAGATATCAGTTCTTTGTTGTCAGTTGTTTACAGAGAAGCTATGGCTTCGATTTCGATGCGAGCCCCTTTAGGGAGGGCATTGACTGCAACCGTTGAGCGTGCAGGATAATTCTCTTTAAAATATTCGGCGTACACCTGATTCACCATCTCAAAATCGCTCATCTGAACAAGAAATATGGTTGTTTTTAGAACTTTTCCCAAACTGGATCGGTGTTCCTCTAAAACCGCCTTTAAGTTCTCGAGCGCTTGCCGAGCTTGGACTTGTACCGATTCCCCTTGAAACTTCAACGTGGCGGGATCAATCCCCACTTGGCCTGAAACAAAAAGCAAATTGCCAAACGGGACTGCGATTCGATACGGTCCAAGAGCTTCGGGAACTTTTTGCATGTACGTAGATTCCTTATCGGTTGACTTTGGTTAGCGCGGCACGAATTTTTGCCGCAAGTTGATCGGGTTGGATCGATGATTTTACAAAGTATTCTACCGCCCCAAGCGTTTTGGCTTCCAAGAAATCTTCATGTCCCGTGAGCTGACTTAGCACGATAATCGGAATAGAACTGGTCTCCCCTTTCTTGAGCTCCCGCAAGATCTGAAATCCGTCCATGTCGGGAATCATGAGATCAAGGAGAACAGCGACAGGCTTTAAGCTTTTTGCCTTATCAAGACCATCCTTTCCGGTGAGAGCAATGACCCCTTCAAACTCGCTTCCGGCCATGGCCATCTGCCAAAGTCTTGCCATCACTTCATTGTCTTCAATAATTAAGACTTTAGCTGGGTCCATGGACTTGTTCTCCTTTGAAGGAAGGTCGCTGCGAGGCTGAGAGACCTAGGATCGTCTACGTTAAACGCTATTTCTGGGAATTCCGAAGGGATTCCTCTTGCTGGGAAGCCGAAAAGCTCACTTGCCCGCTCTTCGACATCGCGAAGTGAAAGGCGCTTCAAAAGCAATTTGATAAGAAATGGAATTCCGAGAATTTGAGTCAACTTGATGATGCTTTTCCGGCTTCGCGCCGAGCGGTCGGTGAACGACCGCAAAGATGGAAAATATTGAGGAGCCATCGCAAACAAACCACTTCCACAAAATGTCCCCTCCTTTAACCTTACGTAAGTGTGAGGAGTTCCAGGAAATGCTGCTTCAGAGACTTCACGAGAGACCATCCCATAAGAAAGTCCCACTCGATTTTTTTCAACTTGATCCATGAAAGCGCTGACGGCTTCAGTCGTTAAGCAAGGGAGATCACAGGCTAAGAGAAGCGCCATCTCCGTTTCCGGCAAGACCAGCTTGAACCCCTCCCCCATCGATTCAACGAGTGAATTGCCCGCTTCTGTTCCGAAAGTGTCGGCAAAAGGTTCTCCCCCCCGGAGGGCAAACGGAAATAATCCTTTTTAAACGCGGTATATTTCGCAAGGAATCAAGGACATACTCTCCCATCCTCTTACCGAGCAAGGGGATGTAAGCCTTACTTGGTAGAGCTGAAAAAGCTTCAAAGCTGCTTTCAAGCTTTCCACCCGCGAGAAAAATAGCTTCCCATTGCATACCGATCCGATTCTTCGTTAGAGAACGAGAAACCCTGCTTTTTGCTGTTAACATTTTGGTAACATTTGTTAACATCCTGTTCACATTGGAAGCAAATTGGTAATGGTCTTTGTGATCCAAAAAAGGATAGAATAAGTCAGAATTGTTGCATGTAGGATTTCAGTGGGGCTGGATCCGAACCGCAGCAATTCTTATTTTTGGGGCAAATTTATATCTCTCCCATATGAATCACCTCGACTGGAGCTTCAAGACCCCACAGGTGCAGGTTAAGTCACTTACCGTGAATAATTACATACTTTCAGAGATGTCACCGCCCGAAATAAACCATGCACATCAAGCCGAGAAAATACTTCTTAGCGCCTTGTCTTCTGTAACCAAACGCCTTAAAATGCGTGGATTAAGACGGCTCGTCCGTTGGATTTATGACCCCGATAAGCAAGCAAAAAATCGTTTTGTATTTACAATTCCTTACGAAGGTTTAAAAGTTGAGCTGGACATCGCCTATTTTATTGAGTGGAATTTATTCTTCTTCGGCGAATACGATCCAGGCATGCCGCAAGTCATTAAGCAATTTGTAAAGCCAGGAGCGGTTTGCCTTGACGTAGGAGCGCATATCGGAAGTTACACGCTCCTCATGGCGAAAGAAGCAAGCAAAGTCATTGCTGTTGAGCCTTTGCCCCACCTGATTGAGAAATTAGAGGCGAATATTTCCCTCAATAAAATCAGCAACGTAAGAATTTTGCCAATCGTATTGTCGGACAAGCCAGAACTTGTTAATCTCTATTATCCCCTGAATCATCCTGTTGGTCGAGAAGGAAGTCTTTATCGGAAAAATGTTTGTGTGGAAAATGTGGAAAAGGTTCAACTGGAGGCAAAAACAATTGATCAAGTCATGCAGGAAGAAAACTGTCAAAGGCTTGATTTTATCAAGATCGATGTGGAGGGACACGAATATCCCATCTTATTAGGGGGAGAAAAAAGCATTCGTAAACATAAGCCAGCCATAATTTTTGAATACGAAGAGCGAACTTGGGGGAACGCTAAGTTTACATTTCAAGAAGTTGATGACTTTTTTTCAAAGCTTGGCTATTCGCTTCATTTAATTAAGCCAAAACGCATTGAAAAAATTGTAGGCAAAATCCCTGAAGCATGCAATATACTTGCACTATCCTATTAGATTCCCAGCCTCATTTTTTCACCTTCGGAATGCTTGGAGGGATTCTTCGGTGGGAGTCTCCGTGATGAATCCATGGGAAGCGAGCAAAACTTTTGAAATCCGGCGGCGAGTGATTCTTCTCACTAAAACCAAGTTTGGTCCTGCGTAACTGTTATCTAAGTTCAGGACATCATTGTTCGAAGGAAGAAGAGTCGTTTCATTGATTATCTTTTTGTTTTGGATTGACGGATAAGTAATCCGAGCCACATCGCTGTCGAGAAATTGTCGGAAAGGGATAAAAACGCAAAAACTTGGGTCAAATGTCCGATTGGCTCCTTCAGGCAAGAGAGGGGCCCATCCAATATATCGCCGTCCCTCAAACCAACTCACCCACGAAGGACCCCAAACTAAACCTGGGACCCACACCCAACCGTAATACAAATCATGATACCACGTTCCATAATGATAGGTAGCCCATCCCCACGGTTCATCGGAGACCCACATCCAGCCATACTCACTCCACCTCCACCGACCCATCTTGTAAGGTCGCCAATCCGCACCCTGTTGCTTTGGCTGCCAAACTTCACCGTAAGCCGGGAGGTTCAACCAATTCCCATAAGCAGAAAGTGAGTGAAAGATCGTGTGGTAATCAGGAACATCCGCTTCGGATTTCCTCGAAGCGGTTAACACTATGCAAAAACCTAAGAATGCAACGATAAAGAATTTTCTCATGGGTAATACCCCTGTTACTATTATTCCCTGATTCTCTCAATTTATTTCCTGTTTGGCATCGTAATCGGTTGGAACTAAAACCTACTCCCTGGGGTAACGCTCTAATTTCTCTTTCGCATCTGCTCTCCAAGCACGGTAAACGTGAATGCCACTAAAATTCTCGAGCTCACAGTCTCCGTACCTGTTTAGATCCCAAGGACCAATTCTCTCCCTGCTGAAGAAGAACCCGGCCAGTGAAAGCAGGTTTTCGTACTCTTTTGTTGATATTTTGCCTGTGCGTTCACCGAGTCCAGCTGCCGCCTCTTGCATAGCAACAAAAGCATCGAAATATTCCTGCTTTTCAAACAAATGATGGTTTTTGTTTCCGTAGTCAATCACATACTGGTGCCATTCCTTAAGAGCGTCGACCCGATCCTCCATGCTTTGATACTCACGGAGAAATATGCTGCCAGAAATGTAGATTCCATAAGGCGATAAGCTCTCACAAATTCCGGTCAGATAGTCAAGCTTTAACGAATCAGGAATGTGGTGATCAACCAAGGCACTCAACACCGCGTCGGCCCGCTGCGCGCCGTGTTCACATCTGACACTGTCCGCATTAACGCAACGAATTCGCTTGAAAGGCTGCATTCTTTCTTGAAGAACACCAAAAGACTTTCCGTCAATCTCAACGGCTTCGACTTCGACTCGGTTAAACCAAAAGCTTTCATCAGTTAATCGATGGGTAAGTTTGCCGGTCCCCGCGCCATGCTCTCGAACCCTGACTGTTGGATATTGAGATCTTGTGAAATACCAGCTTTTGTGACCAAGGAACCCATGGACAATCTTGTTATACATTTCGGGGACATGAGGCTCCATCTCAATCAACCGATCGTAGTCTCCGACATCAAGGTATTCCGACATCGATCTACTTTTTTCAGTTGGTGCAGATGGTTGGCATGTGGAACCACGGGCCATATTGACCCCTGCGGGACTTCCAGCTTTGGGGATTTCGCTCGTCATTAACCTTGCCTCTGGCTCAACACTACCTTATCATTTCACGTAAAACCTTAGAATCGTAAAGTTCAGACTCATTGCTGTTTTGTTAACTTTTGGTCATTCATTTTGGATCGCTCTGGGTGGAGAAAAGATGGCAATTTCATTTTCTCAGTTTCCCCACCCTCACGAAGCCCTCATAAACAAAATGCTTGTACAGGGCGGAATAAAATTTGGCATCCTGCCAAATTATGGACCGTGGAGGAAGTCGGACCTCCTGTCCTCCTTCGTATTCCGGTCTCCGAACCTTCGGTTCGATTCCGCTATTACAGTCCTGTGGCACCATGGAATTCGCTAGCGCGAACTCCATGGTGCCACAGGGCGGAATCGAACCGCCGACACGCGGATTTTCAGTCCGCTGCTCTACCGACTGAGCTACCGTGGCAAACGTCGCAATTGTGGATGAGGCGACTTACTCGAAAGTGCCCTGGCGCCGACTAAGACTGTAAAGTGGCGAATGGAGCGTTTCTAGCCGAAAGCAGGCGAGTCCTTCACTAAAACGATTCCTCTACGAATTTTCAGTCCGCTGCGCTACTCTGCTAGGGCAAATGGGGACGTGTATGTTTTTCCCTAGCCTAAGGCTGATTTCTCGATCGCCACAAAAATCTTCCCCTCGACTACCTTCACGGGATACGAGTTCAGCTTCATCCCCTTCCCATAAATCATTTCACCCGTCGTGACATCATACTTCCAATTGTGCGCCGTGCACGCAACGATCTTTCCAACCAGCTTGCTTGCGCTGAGCGACCATTTTTGGTGGAGGCACCGATCATCCGTCGCGTAAACCTCTCCACCAACGTTGAAAAGCGCGATTTCCTTCCCGCTCACCCACACAACTCGTGAGTGTCCGACAGGCACTTGCTCCAGGCTTGCGACTTCCAAATATTCGGCGCTCATGGCACAAGCAATCTTTCGCTAAGTCCGACCAGGAATCCCGGCTGCGTAAGCCGACTTCATCAAGGATGACCAATTGTTCACGAATTTTTAACATTCTCATCTAAAGCCTCCGTTGACCGTCGTATCGATTTCATGGTTCAATACAAGTGAAGCATTGTACAACATCAGTGACAACCGGATTGCAACAAAAATGCAGAAGGAGGTCGATGATAATGTCAATCGTTTCACGTGTACTTTCAGCGGATCTTATCCCTTCCAGGTACCCCAATCGGGGAGCTTCAATTGTCGCCCACCTGCCACAGACCCTTGGAGATACTCGAGCCAAAATAGATTACACGCAAGAAAAGTCTCAGGGATATCGCCGCAAGGCAAACAGCCTAGCCACTGCCAGGCTCGCTTCACTCACACCTGGCCTTGCGGCCATGCTTGGCAAACCCACTCCCGCGACCGCAGTGATTGCCGTAGCCGGGCTGGTCGCCTACTCCGGCTTTGCATTGGCAGAAACCATTTGCAATAGAAAAGCCGACGACTATCAGGAGGCCTCTAGACAATTGAAAGCCATGAACGTTTCGTCAAAAGCAGCTTGACGGTCGGGTACTTCGCTCACTTGCTTCAAACAAAAATTCCGCCCTTTAAAGGGCGGAATTTTGCGATTCGTAAGTTTTAAGCCAAGTGTTTTATGTTTTGGTCCCAAACAGTATGACTATCGCACTTCTTGGCTTTCGCCATCACGATGATCGCTCAATGATCGATTTTGGGACTGGAGATGGAGCCATGAAGAAAGCGCTGAGAGACGTTTACGGCTAGTCCCTGATTATACACGCAGCTTGCCATAGCGGCAATACTCTGAAGGTGTTCGATTTCCATTTGAAATACCGTTAACAAATTGTCGTATGGGGTCATGACCCTCGAACCTCCTGACATTTCCATCTGTGGATCTCGGGAAGGAGGGACGCTCCTTGTTAGATTTTTTGCAGCATATCGATCAATCAGTTCGAAGCCTTTCATGAGCGTCTCAATTTTTTCGCCAAGAGTATCGTCGGTTCGCGTCTGGCTTAGCGACAGGCTGTGAACCTGTCGAACCAAAGGGCGAAATGGTTCTTGGGAGAACCAATTGCCAATGCTCTCGACTTCGTCATCTGGAAAAACAGGCCCATCAAGGGGTCTTTCCTGCTTTGGGACTGTCCTTGGTTTCATTTCAAAGTAGTTGAACCCAAACGTTATGTCTTCGGGCAACCAATACTCGACGACGCATTCGGAAACGGAGCGCCCCCGTCTTTCAGCACTTTCTCGAATTTCGCTCACGTAGGGCGAATCGTCGGGATAAGCAGGGAGGCTACCGCTCAAGGCGCCTAGAAAAGGAAAAATTCTCAGCTGGATGGCTTCATGGGTAGCCGCATCAACTTCCCCGAGCTCATTTCGACGCGCTGTCTCAAGAGCTTCCTTCGTAAAACTAAATAGTCCCTCCGCGCCGGCTGCCAGATCGCGCCAGCGTTGAACAGGGGCTTCTCCCCGATCCCACCTAGAGTTACTTGCTATTTTATCTAGAACATTGGGGCCGGCAGAAATGGAGTGAAGTTTCATGGGTGATCCCCTTTCCAGTCTTCGTAAACTTAGGACGCTATTTAACGCCGGTTGATTTTGTTGGCTTCGTATTTCCTCGAGCGTTCATCTCTTTCTGCTGAATCTCCCGCCACCGTTTAGCTTGCTCTGGCGATAAGATGTCATCAATTTTTCTGGCTGTTTCAATGTCAGCAAGTCGCAGATCGACTTGGATGGCAGCGCTTTCTTGTAGCTTAGCCTTGACTGTGGGTAGATCCGCTTTCTTTTGAATCAAGTTCTGCAAATCGATTTCGACCACCTGAAATTTTGCTCGTAACTCCACAACCTCTTTCTGGAAACCGGTGATTGCATCTTTAATACCAGCGACCTGTTCATCGGTTAGGCCAAGTTCAGTTTTATAATCCCAAATCATTCGGACGTTTTGTTGTCCATTGTTTGGCGAAGCTTGGGAATTCGAGCCCGATGTTGCTCCCTGGGTGGCTTGCGGATCTTTTCCCGATGGCGCAGCCCCAAGACTTGGGAGAACAAGAAAGCTAGCAAACCATGCCAGCATCAACAATAAAAGAACTCGTGTCTTCATTTTCATAAGTTTTTTCGCTCCTTGGAACAATCTATGTTGGTTAGAGATTTATACGCGTCTTGCAGATTTCCTGGATAACCGGACCGCGGAAGACTATTTGTTCGAAAATTCGAATGGGGAGAAGAGCAATCAGAGATTCGATTGTTTATCGTCTGGCGTTGGTGAAGATTCAGCACCGTTGATCGTGGATTTGGGTTGATTCACCTTTTCGTTTTTTAACGGCATGTCGGGTTGATAGTTTGGTTTAGCAAAGTTCGTGTAATGCATAACCTCGACTTCTGTCTCTCCGAAAAATGGAACTGAATAAACCAACAAGACGTCGTCAGGTTGAATCAATCCATTCTCAGAGTTCGGCTTTGCACCTTGCAACGCGCTTGTAATATAAGACGTGTTCGAAAAATCCATTACCCCAGGGGTACTCGCAAGAACTACGGGCGGTACAATGGAACTCACCGACTGAGGGGGAGTACTGCCACCACCACACCCGAACAAACAGATCCCGTTAAAGTAACCGGTACTTCCACCTGGAAAACTTGACATGATAATCGAAGCCGATGGTGTCGCAAGCCCGTTCACCAAACCATCGAGATCCAGCGCAATCCCACCTTGCGCTCCTCCGGCTGAAAGGGTTAGCGTTCCATTAACCGTGACATTCAAGTGACCAGCACTCGTTCCAATCACACCGGTCAAAGCCGTTAAGCTTGCATTGCCAAAAGCAAAGATGTTCGGGAGCGGATCGTAGATGGACCCTTGAGCTGTTAAGTTCACGTTTCCGCCATTCGCGGCCACCGAAGTGACAAACATATCCACCGCACTGGTGGTGAGGTTCACATTGTTTCCTGCGCCATTGGCGGTCACGGAGTTCACGTTCAGTGTTCCCGCGTTGGTCACGTTAATCAAGCCGTTCGTTGTTGTCGCGTTCAAGGTGCTGATGTTCGTGTTAAGCGGGGTTCCGACTCCGCCAACGTTGAGGCCAGTGGTCAAGCTCGCGGTGTTTGCGGTGATATCGGTGGGCGCTCCCGGATTAATCGAACCAGAAGCGTTCAAGGTGACATTACTTGCACCCACGCTCACGGAGTGCGTGGCATCAAAACCAATATTTCCGTTGCTGTTTCCAAACGTGACATTGGTTCCGTTTAATGGGGCATTCAACAACGATGTCGCGCCAGCAAAGGTCAACGTGCCATTCGTGGCCGCGACTGTCGCATCGCTATTGGCTGTGGTTACTGAGAGATTAGCTAACGTTCCAGTGTTGTTGAGGTGAATGGTAGCGCCGGCTCCAGTGGTCGTGGCGGTCAATGAACCCGTTGACGTTGTGCCGATCGCCGTTCCAGCCGTACCGATTCCGTTAGCGGCACTGAGCGTGATGTTGCTTGAATTCAGGTTAGAAGCTCCAATGAAGTCGAGAATGCTCCCAGCAGGGGCGGCTAAAGTAATGCTCCCAGCTCCATTAGCGGTCACCCTTCCAACTCTCATGTCACCAGCGGTTGCGGTGACCACGATGTTATCCCCAGCACCACTGGCTGTGGTTGGAGTGCCGAAGATGAATGCTCCTGCATTGGTGGCGTAAATGCCTCCGTTCGTGGCCGTTCCGGAGAACTGCGCCACGCTCATCTGGATTGGTGCCACGGCGCTTCCAAAATTCGTCGCATGAAAACTTGCTCCGCCGAGGGGGGCTGTAATCGCCGTGGAAACCCCACTTTCCGTGATGGATCCCGAAGCAGATAAGTTGGCCGAAAGAGCGCTAACCGAGTGGGTAGCATCAAAGCCAATATTTCCACTTGAATTCTGGAGTACAAAGGAAGATCCAGTCAAATTGGCATTTAACAAGCTCGTGGCTCCACTGTAGGCCGCTGTTCCCCCATTGGTATCCACAAAATTGACGTCCGCATTCGGTGTCGTGATACTCAGCGCACTCAGTGTTCCGGTGTTTGAAAGATACGTCCCACCGCTTGTGGAGTTGCTACTGGCTACTACACTCGTAGATACCGTATGAATCGGATTGACCAAGCTCCCTACGCCGTTAGCCGCGCTCAAAAAAATCGTATTTCCTGAAGAAATACTGGAACCGGAATCTAACATGGCTCCAGAACTGGTTAAGAAGACCGAACCAAATCCAGTGTTTGTCACAGTCCCAATGGACATGTTCCCACCGGCTGTAATATTGATAAGGCCAAAACCTGCATGAGTCGCTGAAATCGTCCCTAAAGTTAATGCGCCGGTGTTGTTATCAGAAACGCCACTGTTCGTAGTTGTCGCATTCAGCGTGGAGACCGCGGTGCTTAAGAATCCAACAATACTTGTTGCGGTGAGCGTCGCGGTTCCCGCGGTAATGTCCGTAGGTGCTCCCGCACTTATCGAACCTGAAGCGTTCAACGTGACGTTGCTCGCGCCGACGTTCACCGAGTGAGTGGCGTCAAACAGAAGATTTCCATTGGTGTTGTTCACGCTGACGTTGGTTCCGTTTAAAGGCACATTCAACAATGAAGATGCACTCGCAAACGTCAGCGTTCCGTTAGTGGCAGCCACCGTCGCATCACCGTTATTGGTCGTCACAGACAAATTAGTTAACGTTCCAGTATTCGTCATGTTCGTGGTGGCTCCAGCCCCTGTGGGACTTGTCGTGAGTGAACCGGTATCGGTTGTATTGATGTGCGTTCCAGGAGTTCCGATTCCGCTTAGTGCGGTTAACGTGATATTATTCGAAGTGATGTTCGAAGTCGAATCCAGAATCGAATTCGGAGAGGTTAGGGACACGCTACCTCCCGCTGTCACGGTTCCAACACTCAGGTTGCCACCGGTGTTACTTACCGTCACATTACCCCCCACACCACCCGCCACGATTGAATTTAAAGTGACTGCTCCGGTATTATTTAAATTGACAAGTCCGTTGGTTGTACTCGCATTCAAAGTATTGACTTGAGTGTTCATGGCTGTCCCCACGCTTCCGACATTGGTTCCAGCCGTCAATGTGGCGGTCCCCGCGGTCACTAGACTTGCCGTGTTGTCACCAGTAATGGATCCAGAAGCAATCAACGTCGCGGTCCCCGCCCCCACGTTTACTTGATTTGCCGCGTTAAGTACAAGGTTGCCGGTTGCATTGTTCATGGAGAGTGCAACTCCACCCGGAAACGAAGAATTTAATACATCAGTTCCCGCTGTAAAAGTTAAGGAGCCATTGGGTGCGGTCACCGTTGAATTCTCCTCATGCGTCATCACACTGAGTGAGGTCAAAGGAACTGTATTGTTCACATTCATTACGCCAGCAAATGGATTCAGTTCGTTCACCGTAAGCGTGCTGGTATCTGTGTTTATTGGTGTTCCTGGAGTATTCATCCCGAAAGCAGAACTCAAAGTAATGCTGGAAGCGGTAACATTGGGAGAAGCTCCGTTCCCATCGAGCGTAACTGCAGCAATTGTGGCTGTGTTTGCTGTAAGACTAGTTAAGATCACATTGTTCGCTGCTTGAATGGTGAGATTGGCTGATGGGACATTGCCAGTGAGAATGCCGGTGGCGTTTGTGAAAGTCAGACCTTCTACTCCATCGTTGACGGTAATATCATTTCCTCCAAACTGAAGGCTAAGATTCAAGAAGGCCACTGCATTGTTAATGACCTCAGGTCCACCGGTAACCACGGAGGCGAAGCTTGTTGCGCCACCGGTGTTGTTAAGCCATGCCCCAGCGGTGGCAAAAATCAGTATGCCGCTACCAAAGACACCGATGTTTCCGGTAATGGGTGTCACTGCACTTCCAAAGGCTCCGGCATCGAAGATTTGGCCCCCAAGAGGAACCGTAAGGTTGGGATTGGAAACTCCATCACTCGTGATAGAACTTCCACCATTGGTCCCCAAGACCAAGTAGCTGGCCGTTACAGATCCTAAAACAATCGGACCACTGATGTTGTTAAAACTAACACTCGTTCCAAGAGCATTCCCATTCAAAACATTGGTGGTACCGTTATAAGTCCACGACTTTGTGGCACCATTATACAACACATTGATATCATTGGTTCCGCCACCGGTCAAAGTGAGACTGGTAACAGCTCCAGTGTTGTTTAGGGTGATCGGCCCAGCCACCGCATTTCCAGTCAAAACGCTCAAATTCGCGCTGGTATTGTCAATGTAAATTCCACCTGTCGTCGAAAGGGCTTGGACTTGGTTTCCTGAGTTGGTTGTCAGGTGTGTGCCTGCAGATCCGATGTCCGAAGTCGCCGTGATCACGGAAGACCCTGCCACAATATTAAATGGTCCACCTCCGTTTATCACGGTTCCGCCAGAATTCAAGGTCACACTTCCCCCTGAGGAAGCGGTTAAAGTTCCAAGGGTCATGTTGCCGGTCGTGGTTGCCGAAATGTTCCCATTGGCTGCACTCAGATTTGAAAGGGTTATATTACCAGTAGAGTTAGTGGTAATACTTCCATTCGTGGTCGAAACATTTCCCAGGGTCATCGTTCCACCTGACGTGGCTCCGATGCTTCCACTCCCGGTAGCCGTCAAGTTCCCTGTGCTCATCGTTGTTCCTGAAGTCATGGAAATATTTCCGTTAGCGGTTGTCAGATTTCCAAAGGTGCCGGCTCCTCCGGCGTTAAGCGTTATACCTCCGCTTCCGCTGGCAGTAATCGTGTTGGCTGTATTGGCAAATGTAATGTTTCCCGTCGTCGTTTGCATCGTTAAGCTCACGTTTGGCTGTAACGTGATCGATCCACCCGCAAAGCCTCCTGCTAAATCATTGATCGTGATTGTGTTGTTGGCTTGCAACAAGATATTGCTCACTTGGGATTGCAGCCTCCCGACCGATACCGTATTCCCTCCATTGTCCGCTGTCCCAAAAAGAACGTTCGGAACATTCGGATCCTGAGTTCCTCCAGCCGCGGCATTCGTCACCGTCAAGTTCGCTGGGTCAATCAAGAAGGTTCCGGTTTGGCCATTTGGAGCACTGGTATCAACACTTCCGTTGACGTACACGTTCCCGTCACCACTCACATCAACAAACCCACCATTCCCACTGTCGCCACCTTTGGCTTGTAAACTCGCGCCGGGTGCAAACACGGTATTGCCTTGCGAAAGAATGTGTATGTCTCCACCGTTTGAGTTTGTGCCTTGACCATTGGCTTGGATCACACTGTTCGGGGCAAGCACGGTCGCTTGCGTTGAATTCAGCGTAATGGATCCAGCATT
>JABDET010000043.1 GCA_013286945.1 Candidatus Melainabacteria bacterium | reverse complement strand
GCCCTCCTAACCCTGCAGAGGGAAGAGCAGACAAGATGGTGAGGGGATGGATGAAGCTTTCATACAGAATGGCGAGGATGAGATAGATGACCAGGACCGTGATTCCAAGCAGAATCCAGAATCCTTGGGAAGAAGATTCAAACGCTTGAGCATTCCCTTGAAAGTCACCCGTTACCGTGCCGGTGAGCGTCTTGCGGGCCAAAGCGTGAATGGCGTTAACCGCGTCTCCAAGGGATGCTCCCGGGGTCATGTTAAACGAGATCGTAACGGCTGGAAATTGTCCTGCATGATTAACGGAAAGCGGGCCGACGCTTCGCGTGAGTTGGGCGACAGAACCGATGGGAACAAGCTGTCCCCCCGAAGAGTGAATGTAAAGCTTTGAAAGCGATTCCGGCCTTGACTGGAATTGGGGAAGAAGTTCTAGGATGACCCGGTATTCATTGTTGGGCGCATAGATGGTCGAGATTTGTCGTGATCCATAAGCGGTATACAGAGCATCTTCAAGTTGTTGTGGGGTAATGCCAAGGCTAGCGGCTTTGTCTCTATCAAGTTGGACGCTGACTTGGGGGTTGCTAATTTGCAAATCACTGGTGACATCGCGCACCATGGGAAGCTTGCGAATTTCTGATTCCAAGAGCGGTTCAACCCGATAAAGTTCTCGCGTGTCAGGGCTCTGGAGCGTGTATTGATACTCACTGTTGGTCAGGCGACCTCCCACTCGGATGGTAGGGAGACTTTGCATGAAAACCATGATTCCCGGAATACTTCCAACTTTGCCCCGAAGCTCTCCGATGATTTGCTGTACATTCATATGGGTTACGGAACGGGGCTTCATTCGCATGAACAGGATCCCGGAATTGTTGGCTGTAAAACCGACGGCAGCCACCACGGTAAAAAAGTCTTGAATGTTTGGATCCTTCTGGACGATCTGCGCTACCGCTTGTTGATGTTTGACCATGCTCTGATAAGAGATTCCCTGTGCGGCTTGCGTGAAGGCGAGAATGTACCCGGTGTCATCTGCGGGAATGAACCCTCGAGGCATGATGTCATAGAGATAGATCGTGGCGAAGACAATCAACAAGGAAAAAGCAAAAATGGTTTTCCAATGATTGAGAGCCACGCGAAGGGTGCTTGAATAAAAGTGAAGCATTCCATCAAAAAAGCGTTCGAGCAAGAGGTAAAGGGATCCATGTTCTTGATTCTTACTGCTCCGGAGAAATCGGCCACACAGCATTGGCGTGAGCGTCAAGGAGACAACCCCTGAAATAAGGATGGCCAGGGTAATGGTCAACGCAAACTCGTGAACGAGCCTTCCTTCAATTCCTCCCCAAAAGACGAACGGGATGAACGCGGCAACCAGTGACAAGGTCATCGAAACAATGGTAAAACCGATTTCCTTTGCTCCGTCGAGAGCGGCCTGGAATGGCGGCTTTCCCATTTCCAGATGACGCGTGATGTTTTCAAGCATCACGATGGCGTCATCCACAACAAATCCAACACAAAGAATCAAAGCAAGCAAAGAGAGATTGTCGATGGTAAATCCAAGAAGATACATTCCGGCAAAGGTACCAACGATTGACATCGGCAGGGCCAGGGTCGGAATGGTGGTGGCCGAGAGATTTCGCAAGAAAAGAAAGATCACAAGAATAACCAAAACGTTAGCCAGAAGAAGCGTGAACTTCACGTTTTTCACCGAGCTTCTGATCGAGACTGAGCGATCATAAAGGGTGACCATATTCAGGGTGCCAGGAAGCAAGGTCTTAAAGCGGGGGAGGAGTTGCTTAATGCGGTCTACCACTTCAACCGTGTTGGTTCCTGGTTGGCGCTGAATGGCAAGAACCATGGCACGTGTATCCACGTACCAACTTGCGGTCTTGTCATTTTCAACGCTGTCGAAGACCCGCCCAATCGCCTGGAGGCGAACTGGAGAACCATTTCGATACGCCACGATGATGGGACGGTAGGCGGCGGCTGTCCGTAACTGACCATTCGCTTCTACCGTAAAAGCTTGGTTTTTTCCATACAGGGTTCCGGTAGGAAGATCAACATTCTGTTTTTGAATGGCATTGGCTACGTCATCAATTCCAATCCCCAAAGAAGCAAGGAGATCGGGGTTCACTTGTGCGCGAACCGCATATTTTTGTGCACCATAAACCACCACTTGGGCTACACCGTTCACCATGGACAGTCGTTGACCCATGAGATTTTCCGCGTAGTCATCAACCGTTGAAAGGGGGAGGACCGGAGAGCTTATTGCTATGTACAACACAGGCTGATCGGCCGGGTTCACTTTCTGGAATGTGGGGGGACTCGGCATGTTTTGCGGAAGATTGGGCTGTGCTCTTGAGATGGCGGCCTGCACGTCTTGAGCGGCTGCATCGATTTTTCGATCCAGTGTAAAGCTTAACGTAATGGCTGTGTACCCAAGTCGATTGGTTGAAGACATCGTGTCAAGTCCGGCAATCGTTGAAAATTGTTTTTCAAGTGGTGTTGCCACCGATGACGCCATGGTTTCTGGGCTTGCTCCTGGGAGCGCGGCATTGACAAGAATGGTGGGGTAGTCAACATTGGGGAGATCGCTCATCGGCAGAACCCGATAGGCAAACAAGCCAGACAACAAAAGCCCCAACATGATGGCGATTGTAGCAACTGGGCGTCGGATAAAGAGTTCTGTCATGGTGTCGATTTCTCGCTTGTTCGTTTTGGGTTGTCTTTTATCTCAACTTTTGCGCCAGGACCCAAGAGAAGCTGTCCATCGGTGACCACTTTCTCTCCGGGTGAGAGACCGTTCTTGACGATCGCTTCGTCATCAACAGTCCGGTCGAGTACCACTGGCCGGATTTGAACGGTCATGTCGGGCTGGATGACAAAAACATAGCTTCCCTTTTGTCCAGTTAAAACGGCTTCTGATGGAACCACAATTGCCCTCGGGTCATCCCGCAGTGTTAGTTTTACGTTCGCGAATAGACCTGGCCAAAGCGTCTTACTTTCATTTTTGAAGATCCCTTTCAGTTTGACCGTGCCTGTGCTTGTATCCACAGCGTTGTCGATAAAGGTAATTTTTCCAAGAACGGGTTCACCTTCTGTGCCGGGAATGGCTTCGACTTTGAGTTCTCCACGCGCCGTGTATTTCTTGATTTCACTGAGTTGATCCTGAGGAACTGCAAAGGTAACATAAATGGGTTCAATTTGATTAATGACAACCAGATTTGGCGTATCGTTGGCCTTGATCAGGTTCCCCTCATGAACCAAGAGGGAACCAGTGCGTCCGTCAATGGGAGAATGAATGTAGCAATATTGCAATTGGAGTCTTGAATTGTCGATAGTGCTTCTGTCCACGCCGAGTGTGTCTCGAGCGATTTGAAGAGCAGCCTCATCGGAACGCACTGTCGCGTCGAAAGAATTCGCATTGGTCTCTATCTGATCATATTGTTCTTGCGACACGTACCCTTGCTTGATCAGGTTTCCATAGCGGTGGAACTCTGTTTGTGCATTTTTGGCCTGGGCGATATCTTTGGCGAGATTGGCTTCCGCTTGTCTGACCACCGACGTGTCTCTCGCCAGATTGGCCTCACTTTTTTCGAGATCGACTTGGAAGGGGCGGGGATCGATGGTAAAGAGAGGATCCCCTTTTCTCACCTCTTGCCCTTCCTTGAAGTGCACTTTCAAAATTTCTCCAGCTACCATGGCTTTTACCGAGACGGCTGAATACGCTTCCACATTACCAACGGCTTCAATTTGTACTGGAACACTTTTTTGAGTCACCGCGGCAGCGGTTACAGGAGCGGGTGGAAAGCCAAACGGGCCCGCTTGTTTTTTCCTCAAACAAGAGGAGAAGAATAAAAAGACCAAGACAAGGCTAAGACAAAGTTTGAAATTACGGCGTACGACTGATTGCATGGAGATCCTCCAAAGGAATGCCCATAGCCAAGAGAAGTTGAGCCATGGCGATTTGATAATTGAGACGTGCACCAAGTTCATTGGTAGCGGCCTGCAGATGACTGGCTTGCGCGTCGGTTAAGTTAAGAATGGGAATAAGGCCTGCTTTGTATTCGCCTTCTGTTGCATGAAGATTTTCAAGTGCAGAAGCAAGGGCTGTTTCCGCTTGGCTTACGCTTTGCTTGGCTGATTGGAAGGAAAGAAAAGATTGCCGAACATTAAGGAAAACATCTTGGCGTGCGGCGTCAAGATCCGACAAATTCTTATCTAAAAGTGCCTTGGCTTCGGCTACTTGCCCTGACTGGAAATTCCCTTCAAAAATATTAAAGGTGCCTTGGATACCATAGCTGTATCCGAGATTCCCCGGAAGTACATTTGGACCATAATCGGTGTAGCCGTAATTGGCCACAGCGCTGATGACTGGCATAAATCCCCCATGTGCCGCGTCCAGTTGAGCCTTCGCGCTATTCACCACGCTTTGGGCACGCTTGATTTCATCCCGATTCTTTGCTGCGATCTGGAAGGCTTCTTCCTGGGTCACTGGATAGGAAAGCTCGCTCGCACCCTTAAGAACGATGGGTGTCGTGATGGGAAGCGCGAGGGTGCGAGCCAGCGATGCTTCCGCATTGTTGGCAATTTGTTGGGCTTGCGTGAGGTTCAATTCCGCGGTGGCTAAGGGGACCTGTGCGGAGATGACGTCTGTTCGTGGAGCAACTCCAGCCTTATAGCGGGCGTTTGCAAGTTTTAGGTGATCTTCGGCGTCCTTTAAATTTTCTTCACCCACTCGAACCTGTTCACGATCGATGGCCAGATTATAGAATCCTGAAATCGCATTGAAGGCTGTTTGCTCGGTTGTGAGTCTGTAATCCGAACGAGAAGCTTGTGTTAGAGCCTCTTGTTGTCGGACGAGTGAGGCTGTTTTCTGGCCATCATACAAGAGTTGGGTTAAGTTGACGCCGTCCTTATAAGTGGATAAAAGGAAGGGTTGGGATTGAAAAGTCCCAAAAGAGGCATGAATGGGCGCGCCCAGGGGATTAAGCGCTCGAGTTTCGTTATAAAAGAGATTGAGATTGGGTAGTAGAGGCGCTTCTGCTTCGGTAATTCTCGCCTGATTGGCACGTACAGTGTCTGAGGCGGATTGAATGGCTTGATTACGCGTGACAGCCATCCGGACACAATCTTGCAAATCGAGTGCCACGGGATCAGCAAAGGATGTCACCGTAAGAAGAGCCATCAAAAGAAGAATTATCGAGGTTTGTTTCATGGGTGCTATCCTTTTTCCAAGATGTTTTGTTAATTGGTTCGGCGCTGAAGCTGTATTGGCAACAGTTCTCCTTGCCGTGGCGCGGAATCCTTGTCGTTTTCGAGCTGATCGGGTTGGACAAGAGGTTACGATGGGTACGGCAGCCGCACCGACTTGAAGGACCCAGAGCGCTATGTTTCCTAATTCTCTCACTTCCATGATAACCTCCTCATCATTGTTACCATTGTCACCACTTTGACACGGTTCTAAACGGATGATTTTAAAACTTTATTGACTCTGAACGAAAGCTCAGGCACGCTCATGTATCCTGCAAGCTGTTCAACCACTTGACCATCCTTGAAGAAAAGGAGGGTTGGAATCACATCGACGTTGTATTTCATCGCCAGATTTTCGTTGTCATTGACATGCGACTTAACCAACTTGATTTCCCCGTCATATTTCTCTGCGATGTTATCAAGAACTGGAGACAATCGGTCACAGGGGTCACACCATTCAGCCCAAAATTCCAAGAGGACAGGTTTGGCGGCCTGTGTCACTTCACTGTGAAAGTTGTGTTCATTAACCGTGGTGATGGTTTCCATTCGACTCTCCTCCTTCATGAGTGTGCGTTTACTGACTTGTAGCACAAAAAAATTACTTCCCTAAGAGTGATAAAGCTTTGGGATTATAATGACGCTTAATCGCTTCACTTTTTACCCCCATCCCGAGCAAGGCAAACCAAGTGGCCTGTTCTATCAAGGATTCTTTAGCGACCTTGTAATCAATGGCTGGACGATCGGGCATGTCAATGAGCCTCAACCCAACGGCTAGGTGGTGGACAAACCAGAATCGCAAATTCGATTGAATCGGAATTTCGTTAAGATCTTTAGTTTTGTTGGCTGTCTTGATACACTCTTCAAATTTCGGCATGACCCGGCCTGCAACGCGCTCAAGCATTAGCCTCGCAAAATCACCATCCCCAAGGATACTGCGCGCCATCAAGCGGTGCTTGATCTCTGCGTCTCCCGTGATATCATGAGCTATCTTTGAAATCAGAAAATGAACCAAGATGACCAGGGTGGAGGTGGAGGGGTCAAGGGACATGATGCGCGTGAATTCCGCGGCATCGATCCCCTTGGCACAGGCATCACACATTGCGTCATATAAAGATTCTTTGTTTGGGAAATGCTTAAAAATAAGGGCTTCGGAAACACCGGCTGCCTTGGCCAGCTCTTTTGTGGTGGTACCCTCGAAGCCTTTTTCAGCAAACACTTGCTTGACAGCAAGAACGATGGCTTCACGACGCTCATCCGAATGCAACCGGGGTGGTTTCTTCATGGTTTCCATGGCTACAGGTTAGCATATACTCACCAGTTTGTCAAGGGGTGCAAAACGGTCTATTTCCAGAGCAATTCTTTTTCGTGTCGTCTCCAACGTTTGATTTCTGCTTCTCGTGCTCGTGCTCGAGCAAAACTCCTAAATTTTTGTGAATACACAAGTTGGACGGGCCTCCGAATTTTGGTGTAGTGCGCCCCAGCCTTCAAATGGTTGTGTTCTCGGATTCTTTTTTCCAAATTGTTGGTGCAGCCAACGTAGTACGTTTGGTCAGAGCACTGAACCACATACACGAAGTACGGCATAAACTAATTTTTCTCCAAGAATCCTCAAACTACTTGCAATAGAGGGAATAATATAAGTAAATGATCATGGAGGAAATACGATGGATTTAAAATACGAATTTTATATCAATGCAGGACCTGAACAGGTTTGGCAGACCCTGGTATCACCCGATGAAACAAAAAAGATCTATTACGGGAGCCAAATCCAATCAACCTTCGAGGTGGGCAGTTCATTAAAATACGTAGGCCCCGGCATTAGCGGAGACGAGACGGTTCACATTCAGGGGGCAGTTCTTGCTTTTCTCCCGTACAAAAAATTTAGCCACACGTGCAAAGTTGGAGAAGCCTATGGATCCGATCGTGCCAAGTTCGAATCCAGAGTGACGTACAACCTCGTGCCCGTAGGCGAATCTACCGAGCTGATGCTCACTCACGATCGATGGATGAAGGGAGATCCTGCCTATAAAGAAACGAAAAAGGGGTGGTGGATGATCCTTAGCGCGATTAAAACGCTCGTTGAGACCGGGAAATTGTTGAACTTGGGGGATGTAGGACATGCTGAAACTGACCCCGAGGATGCTGCCACGAGACGTAAAGCAGCAGGAGTATTGCACTCCAGCCAAGTAGCGTTGCTTCCTGACTGGAGTGTTGGATGGACCAAAACGAAAAACGAATTCTGAAGATAGAGCACTGGATTACACTGGCCTCCTTGGTGGTCGCTGTCGCTGTTTTGTTGACAAATCTGTGGTATTTTCATGGAAGAGCTGTTCAAGAACATCAAATTAACTCTGCAAATCAAGTAATGGCTCTTTATGACCGATATTATTTTTCTCCCAGCATGACTCGCGAACGGAAGAAGATGAGTGGGCACCTCCTACGACATGACCCCATTGACTTGATGGAATATGAATTTTTAGATCGGTTTGAGATGCTGGGTTTATTGACTCGCAGAGGAGTCATTGATCCGTACATTGCTTGGAGCATGTTTGAATCGGCCGTCGAAAATTATTACAAAGCTTTGACCTCTTTGCCAGATTCGACTAACTACTTAAAACAAATAAGAGAAAAGAATCATGATTCGTCTTTGTATCAAGAGTTCGAATGGTTGAACAACTGCTTCCTGAATCTAAGTCAGCAATCGGAGCATCGAGGTGCGGTACCAACCGACGAAGAGGTCATGCGGTTTCTTAAAGATGAAAACCGTGGTACGGAGGGGTCAAAGTGACCCTATCGACAAGAGAGATTTTTATTGGCTTGCTTGTAATCGCTTGCCTCGTTTCGGGACTGGTCCTTTCTCCTCATCGTATTGTTGCCGGCACAAGGCCTGCACCTCCGAAGTTCAGGACCCTTAGCTTTCAAATCAGGTTAAATGATGCAGGAGAGGTGAAGACCTCGTTTGTTTCATCTGAGGGGAAACGATATTTGGGAGTATACCGAATCGTGATTAACTCGCTTGACCCGGCTTTGATTGGGGGGCAAAATGCGGTGACCACCTCCCCGGATACTTGGACCGATTACATTCAGCTTGACCAGTTTGGGTGGTCACGAAATCACCGAATCGCTCCACCTTATTCGCAACAGCCTGGGCAATGGACCGGATTTCAGCCCGTGTCGGGCGGAACGACAAGTGGAAACAACTTGAGCGTGATCTTAACCCTTCCCGATCTTTATCTGGCAGACGCCAAGCAATTTAATGCAAGCCTCATCACCTATATTGCACCCGAAGACAATCCAAACGATCTTCATCCCATTGATGCACTGGGGCCGCCGCTCAGTTCATCTGTCCCGATTGAATATTTGATGTTCGATGCCGCGGTTTCGCCAACCAATTATAAGAGCGATCCTCTCGGCGATTATGCTTCCTATCCCGCAGACCTTGCAGATTTATCGAATGCTGACTATCGAAACTTCGATATTCAATCACTGACCGTCGTTGAGCAATAGCTTAAAATTTAATAATTTAGCAACGGAATGTTCATGTGGATCGCGTACAATGTTATCATACATGCCGGTACACAGTTTCTTGGGCTAGGGGACAAGTATGCAGCCATTAGGGAGTCATGATATCGCGAGTAGGGGAGCCCAAGGCAAGTTTATGACTGTTTCAGAAGCGCTTGAGCAGGCAAGGCCAAAGCTCAGCTGTCCGCATCCCAATCTCCCGGTTTACATCGAGGCTTTTAAAAATTCCAGTTTAGAAGCAGTCGGGTATGCGGGAGATGGACGGGATTCCATCGTCATTCGATTGGCCCCGGATGACAGCGGAGTAAAAAGCGTGCTAAAGGTTGGGAAACCCATTGGGCCAGAAAGGCCCTTTGATCGGACAATTGAACGAGGAACCATCAAAACGGAAGTGGGGCCAGAGCATCGATGGGTCCCAAGTAATCCTTGGGTGCCGGTCTCTTATCACCGTCAGCAGGAGGGAACATTCGGGACCATTTCGTGGGGAGAGATGAGAGAGTTTGAACGCCAGGTGATGATGCCTGCCCAATGGTGTTTGAGGGATCCAGGTCTAGACCAAGTGGCAAGAGACGCCAAGGGTGAAATATTTCTCGCTGATTATCATGCCGCTGAACCCTACCACGGTCCGGTTCCTCCCCAAGAGAAGTAGCCTCTGACCATACTCGTGAGCTCGGCCAATTTCCTATTTTATCTTGCGGGAGTAAACGTTTCAAGGGCTTGCTAGAACATCGTGTTATCGTTTAGGGGCTTCTCGGGGACAGGCTGAAAGATATCCCAGTGTTCGGCGATTTGGCCATCTTGGACTCGGAAGATGTTGACCACAGCCAAAGGCCCAAAAGGCCCGCCAGTGGCGCGCGCATGAACCATCACCAGATCCCCTTCGGCAATGACTCGCTTGATTTCTACCTGGTGGTTCGGAAATTTCGTAATGTGTTCCCGAAAACTCTGCATGAAAGCCTCTCGACCATCCGGGATGAACGGATTGTGTTGTTTGAAATCATCCCGGAAATACTTAAGCGCTGAATCGATGTTCCGCTTAATGAATAGCTCATTGTAAAGCTCAAGCACGATCTTCTTGTTTTCGGTTGCGACATCGGTTTGCATTTTGTCTCCCTCCTTTGATTGATGATATTTTACCCAAAATTCGGTTAATTTACTTAGCGAAGTGAGTGGAAAGATGTTTCTCGAGATCGTCGAGGAGCGCGATTAGCCCTTCATAAAACTTTTCGGCTTTGAAAAATTCCGAGAGGCTGGTGGCCAAGCGGTTCCATCCTCCTTCGGTGATCTTTTCATGAATGTCCTGGTCGCCTAAGATCTGGAACTGCCGCGATTCCACAGAGATTAGGATCAAAATTCCAGTCTTCGTTTTATCGTGATGTAAGCGATGTTTTGAGAAATGCTTGACCGCTTCATCGAAGAGATTGGCTTTGTGACTCTTCACCACTTGAATCACAATTCTTGTATGAGCTTTCGCTTCAATGGACTTAATTTTCTCTTCGATCTCTCTTCGCTCATCTTGGGTTAACATAGAATCAAAGTTCATCACATGCTCCTTGTGCTACCAGCCACCACTTGCCCCTCCGCCACCAAAAGAACCTCCCCCCCCTCCTGAAAAGCCTCCACCGAAAGAGCCTCCTCCACCACCAAAGAAGCCGCCACCACTGCCACCGCCGATGAAGAAACCCCCTCCACCCGAACCTCCTCTGCCACCACGTCTGGCAATCATGGGCAACAAGAAAATGGGAACTCCGAAAATCAAGAGTAAGACAAGGATGCTAACGATGAGGCTGATGCCTCCAGAAGGATTGCTGGGGCTAGATTCAGTTTGGTTTTGAGGCATGGATGAGCGAAACGCTTTTCCATCCAATTTTCCGGTGATGGCTTCGAGCCCCGCTTCGATTCCGTCTGCGAATTGGTTCTTTCTGAAGTAAGGGGCAACCACATTTCGAATGATTTCACCTGAGGCAACATCGGTGAGTTTCCCTTCAAGGCCATAGCCGGCTTCGATTCGCATTTTATGGTCAGCCACCGCAATAAGGAAGAGAACCCCATTGTCTTTCCCTTTTTTGCCAACCTTCCATTGTTCTGCAAGATGCATGGAATAGTCTTCAATAGCGTCCCCCTCAAGCGATGGAACCAATACCACGAAGATTTGATTCCCGGAAGCTTTTTCGTAGTCGGACAAGTAGGACGAAAGACGGTTCAGCTCTTCTTTGCTTAACACGTTGGCAAAGTCACTCAGATAGCCAGTGGGAGCATGCGGGATGTTTGCGCTGGCGTGTAACGCAAAAAGCGCAAACAGAATGAAAGCGGTGAGGAGAGTTCTTTGTTTCAGAACTTGACCTTTGGCGCCTGTTCAGCCCCTGCTGCCGCTTGAAAGTATGGACGTGGCTTAAACCCGAACATGCGTGCCATCATCACCATCGGAAAACTGGTGATGGCGGTATCGTATTCTTTAACCGTGTCGTTGTACCGATGACGTTCTACAGAGATTCGATTTTCGGTTCCTTCCAATTCATCCATGAGAGCACGGAAGTCTTCATTGGCTTGAAGCTGAGGATAGGTCTGAACCAAAGTCATGAATCGTCCGAGAGCCACTTCCATGCTGGCGGCCGCTGTTACCCTTTGAGGGGAACCGGGTGGCGCTTTCGCCCACGAATTCTGCGCGAGTGCAATGTCACCGAAGACTTTTTCTTCATGCTTTACGTAGCCCTTGACGGTTTCCACCAAATTCGGGATAAGATCCATTCGCCGCTGCATGACCGTTTCGACCTGAGCCCACTGCGTTTGGGCCTGTTGATCCAGTTTGACGATATGATTGTATGAGCCTCCAACGGTGGCTACAGCAAGAAGCACCATAGCTCCAATAACGACGAAAAAAATTAAAAGTGCTCTAAACGTTCCTGACATGCAATACCCTCCTTACATTTTTTACGCGGATTGCGGTTGACCGTTCCCATTTGCGAGGGGGTCAACAACAGAGCCCAAACCAAGAATCAGATTAGACTTATTATGAACGACAGAGGTAAGGAAAGGCCGATTAACCTTGATGGTCGAGGGCTCTCCGAGACTAGCTGCGAAACTACTGATGTCCGATGCCGTTGTTCCCTCTTCATCTACTTCCAGCACTCCCTTCTGTATCGCCTGTCCAAAATGAGCGGGGAGGGGAGAAGCGATCATTCTGCTCAAATTTGCTCCCATTGGTGTAAAGAGTTCGCTCATGCCAAGCTTGGCTAATGGGACAGTGAGATCGGTTTCAGATTCCACTTTAAATTTTGGGAAGTAGAGTTTATCTTCCCCGAGGTCATGCATATTGTGAAACTGTCGAGATAGATCTTGGAAGAAGTGACCTGGATCCCATTGGACGTCCTTCAATGTGTGCTGTACGTCGGCTAAAGTGTGCTTAACTCTTGGAAGAAACACACGCATGCTTATGCTTCGATGTTTATAATGAAGCCGTATCAATTCGTGATCGTCTTGATAATCATGGTGGAAGCTTCCCTCCCTGAACATGAAGGGAAGGCCCTTTCTCTTTCCTGTGCTCGACATGAAAAGACCTGGTTTAGTATCGCGCCTATCAAAAGGGATATCCCACAGTCCACGAAAGTGGGCTGGAGTCAGGAGCGCCAGCAGGGTCTTGGTATTGAAATCCCCTGAGGGATCGAAATCGGTAACTTGGTTATCTGTTTTCTCCGCTACCCATTCTTTTATGAATGTGGACATCTGCGGAGAAGTAAGACCCAGGTGGTGTATTACCTCCCCACTGAATCGTTGAAGGAAATCTTCTCTCAGGCGTACTTTCTTGTCCACAAGAAGACAATTGGCTATTTGCAATTGGGCCCCAGCTTTCTTTTTCGAAAGGGTGCCGACGACTTCTGCATGAGCGGCGTTTGCTTCTTCTGTGTTCATTCCTTGAAGACCGAGGGCCTTGGCTACAGCATGTCTTGTGGTACCATCAGCGCCGTTGTAAATGGAAAGGAGGCCTGAAGCAATACCGATAGTGATGAAGATATTCTTACCTGGATAGAGAGCGAAGAGTTGATCAAAAAGGTTGATCGTAAAGGAATTGTATCCTCGGATCAAGGCTTCTTTGGCTTCACTACTGGCGTTTAATCGAGCTGAGCTCGATGACTTTCCAGTTTTTCTGCGAGCACTTTTCGGAAGAGCAGATTTCCGCAAGACTTGGTCGGCATTCGGCCTGGAGAGAGAGTCTGCTTGCTTATCTTCCGGGCTTCGCGACCCAGGAGGCGACCCACGTTCGGGTTTTGCAGCCCCTTTGCTTTCATCCCTTCCACCAACGGAGTCTTGACTTCGAACTCCTCGTAGCTTGTCGACCATGGGGTTCCTCCTGGAATTACTGGGTATCAGTACACTTTGAGGTTACGGATTGGATGAGTACCCTAGGAGTTCCTGGAACGGTTCGGGGGACACCCCCCCGCTAAAGGATTTTCTTAATTGGGGTGTGTCCCCAATTTCCTATGCCAGGGTTAGCACCACTCGGAATCTCGCTTTTCCACTCCTCATTTGCTCGTAGCCGTCGTTCACCTTGCTGAACGGATAGCGCTCGATCATCGGCCGGACTCCGGTGAGGGCAGCAAACTGCAATGCATCCTCAGAGTCTTTCGCCGTACCCGAAGCCCACCCTGAAATTGATTGCTTTCCACCAATCAATGAAATCGGATTGATGATTAAAGGTTCGGCAGGTGCAGCCACGATGACGAGTTTTCCATTGGGTGACAGCCCACCCACCAAAGCCGAGATTGCTTTGGCGTCCGGGGCGGTGGCCAGTGCTACTCGAGCACCACCCAATCGCTTCAACTCATCGGCGGGGTCAGAGACGGCGGTATCAATATAATACGTTGCTCCCAACTTTTTTGCTAAAGGTTCTTTGTCTTTTTGCCTTCCGATGGCCACGGTGACAAAACCCATTTGGCGTGCATACTGGATTCCAAGGTGACCAAGGCCGCCGATCCCATGAATAGCGACTAAGTCTCCAGCCCTGGCCCCCGAATTTCGGAGCGCATTGAAAACCGTAATGCCTGCGCACATGAGTGGTGCGGCTTCTTCTGAAGAGAGCTCATCAGGGATCGCGGCTACCGCTTCGGATCCCACAATCAAGTATTCCGCATAACCCCCATCAAAGCTGATTCCAGTCACTTTTTTTGTCTGGCACATCACGAAATCACCGCGCCGACACGCCTCACAGATGAAGCAATGCCCGCCGTGCCAACCGACGCCAACGCGTTGGCCTCCTTTCCAATTTGTTACGTTCTCTCCAATGGCGTCGATGCGACCAACCACCTCGTGCCCTGGCACACGCGGAAACGCAAGACCAGGCCAAGCCCCCTCTTTCACAAACATGTCGCTGTGGCAGATGCCGCAAACCTCAACCTTGATCCGAACTTGTCCTGTGCCTGGTTCGGGAATTTCCCGTTCCACCATTTCCCACTGGCCTCCTGGTTTGCTTACCTGTGCTGCTTTCATGAGTCCTACGAGTGTTTGTTTCATGATCAATCCTTCCTTTCAATGATAAATGATAATCTTAGTATACCCTTCGGAAGGATTTTGGATTCGCCCCCTCCAATTCCAAGCGAACAATACCAATAATACGAGTGAGGAGGAGGTTTTCATGCGTTTCTTATCGTGGATCGTTTTTGGAATTCTGCTGCTACTGACCCAAGGGGTATTTGCTGGCCCTCAGGTTGTCGTGGATGGAAGCAAGGCGAATGTGAGGACAGTGACGGTTAAAGGTGTAACTTACGTGGCGGCACCCGACATTGCCAAAGCTTTCGGAAAGCAATATCAGATGGTGGGCGGGAAGATCGTCTTTGGCGCACAAGGGGGAAAGATGGGTCAGGATGCACCCGTGACAGAGCTCGGCAAGTGGGCCTTTAACGGCAAGCTTCGCGTTCGGGTTGTTAGCGTGGTGCATGATGCGCAAGGACCTTACGGATTTAAACACGCGATAACCATTGAGGTGTCCAATGCGTTTAATGAGGCCATTGCCATGACCAACGAACAATACGGTCACCACGTTGTTTACCTCGGGCCCCATTTTTACAAGAAAAACGAAATGTATTCGGGAGGAATTAATGAGCAGAAAAATTGGCCAAGCGATTTGCCCCCTGGAGCTCATTTTACGAATACCTACTTCACCAGTGAAGATCCAGGAGATCTCCTGATTCTTTCTCCAACGGTCGATAGCAAGCCGCTTTCCATCATAAAACTGAAACTTGTAAAATGACATAATGAGGTAAGAGAATGCTGAAAGAGTTTAAGACGTTTATTATTCGCGGCAACGTGCTTGATTTGGCTATTGGGTTTGTGATTGGCGCTGCTTTTGGTAAGATTATCACATCGCTTGTGAACGATGTGCTGATGCCTCCCATCGGCTTGATTCTTGGGAGAGCAAGCTTTAGCAATTTGTTCATTAATTTGTCTCGAACTCCGTACGCAACGATCGAAGAAGCCAAGCGAGCGGGTGCTCCAACGATAAACTATGGTCTTTTCATCAACAGCCTCATTGATTTTCTGATTGTTGCTTTTGTGTTTTTCATTTTATTGAAGCAGATCAATCGATTGAAAGGGGAGCCACCCCCATCCACCAAGGAGTGCCCATACTGCGCTTCCGCTATTGCGATCAAGGCTTCCCGGTGTCCTCAATGCACCTCTGATCTCCAGACTAGCTCAAGTGCACAGAATTAAGAAGCCTGTTTTTCGGGTTGGCCTCACTGTCTCTTCCGGAAAGTCTCGGATGAACTTTGATTGAAATCGTCACGGGACGAAAAAGTCAAAACAA
>JABDET010000042.1 GCA_013286945.1 Candidatus Melainabacteria bacterium | reverse complement strand
CGCATGTAGAGAAGAACCCCGCGACCTCGGCGCTCGATCAATTGAAGCGCCATGTGCAGCTGCTCTCCACAATCGCATCGCATGCTTCCAAAGACTTCCCCGGTTAAACATTCGGAATGTACACGAACTAAAATCGGTTCTTCCTCATCGATTTCCCCCTTCACCATCGCCACGTGGTGTTGTTGAGGAGAAAAAGTGGTGGTGTAAGCATGAACTTGAAACTCTCCATAATGGGTCGGCATCTTCGCACTGGCCACATGCCGAACAAGCTTGTCTCGTTTCACGCGATATTTAACCAAATCAGCAATGGTGATGATCTTGAGTTGATGTTCCTTGGCAAATTCGACAAGCTGTGGAACTCGAGCCATGCTTCCATCGGGATTTAAAATCTCGCAGATCACCCCGGCTGGAAATAAGCCAGCAAGCTTCGCTAAGTCGACAGCAGCCTCCGTATGCCCCACACGTTGGAGAACTCCCCCCTCCCGAGCACGAAGCGGAAAGGTGTGTCCAGGCATGCGGAGATCTTCGGGGCGGGCTTTGGGATCGACAAGAGTTAAAATCGTGGTGGCGCGATCGTGAGCTGAAATCCCGGTGGTCGTGTCGTGTTTTGCTTCAACGCTCACAGAAAAGGCAGTCCCCCGAGGATCGCTTGACTGCCAGGTCATCGGTGGAATCTGGAGTTCATCCAACCGGCTTCCAACCATGGGAACGCAAATCAAACCTCTTCCATGCATGGCCATGAAATTGATCGCTTCGGGGGTAGCTTTCTCAGCCCCCATGACCAGATCCCCTTCGTTCTCACGGTTCTCGTCATCCACCACGACAACCATGGCGCCACGACGAATCTCCTCGATCGATTCCGCGATGGTGTTAAATCGAAACATCGACATCTTCACCTCAATTTTTTTTCTAGGAGTGCTTCGAGTTGTTTGGCAATCAGGTCCACTTCAATGTTTACTCTTCCTCCAACTTTCTTCCTGCCAAGTGTGGTCTCTTGCAACGTCATTGGAATGAGAGCAACCGAGAAGCCATGACCATCGGTTTTCACAAGGGTAAGGCTCACCCCATCCAAAGTCACAGAACCCTTCTTGATGAGATAGGAGCGAAGCGAGGAAGGTGCGGCCACTTTTAAGACCTTCGATTTCCCCTCTTGGGTGATGGAAACAATTTTTCCGACCCCGTCGACATGGCCTTGAACTAAGTGGCCTCCGATTGGGGTTTGCAAGGTGAGCGGAAGTTCAAGATTAACCTTATCTCCCACGATCAAATCCCCCAGGGTCGTGAGTCGAAAAGTCTCCGCCATGCAATCACAGACAATCTTGTCTTTTTCGACACTTCGGGCAGTGAGGCAAGCTCCATTGACGGCAATGCTTCCCCCTTTGCGAATCTTGAACTTAGACGGGAGGCGAAGCGTAATCGTTCCCTCTTTTTTCCCTCGATCAACTTGGAGAACAGTTCCAACGCCTTGAATGATCCCCGTAAACATGGTCAGTCCGCGTGAACCGTCTCTTGTTGGAAGTCGCAAACGGATATGAATCTTTCGCTCATTCTCGACGGTCGTCCGTGACCGTCTCCGAGGTGGCTGCAGCAAACGGACATCGTGTCCTTCAAAGAACAGGTGTGCAGCCAATACCGCTCAAGACCCATATCCGTTTGCTCCTTTCATCAAGAAAGACGGTTCACGCTTTTCTCCTTATAGGTATCCTTCAATCAAGATATCAGAGGCGACGGGGGTCACCTCGATGTTCTTCAAGCACAAAGCATCAGCCATCATCGATTTTCCCCAACCATCAATGGGTCCAGGAGCGCCATGATTTCCAATGATTTTAGGGGCAACAAGAAAACTAACCTTATCAACGAGTTCTGATTCCAAGAAACTTCCGTGGACTCGAGCGCCACCTTCGACAAAAACACTCGTGATCTCTTTTTCTCCGAGATAGCGGCAAAAGGCCCCCACATCCACTTTCCCATCTTTGCCTGGAAAACGCATCACCTGAACACCGGCTTTTTTCAGTTTAGCCTCTTTCTCAGGATTTTCTTGTGCTGTAATAATCCACGTGGGAGCCTCGCGCGTATCCACAATTTTTGCCCTCTCGGGTGTTCGGAGAGAAGAATCGAAAACCAATCGAATCGGATTTTTCCCGTTTGGAACTCGTGCGGTGAGAGAGGGGTCGTCTCGAAGGACCGTGTTAATTCCAACCAAGATGCTGTCATACCAACTTCGCATTTCATGAACCTTTTTCCGCGATTCGTCACTGGTAATCCATTTGGAATCCCCCGTGGATGTCGCAATCTTTCCATCCAGCGTCATGGCCGCTTTCAAAATCACGAAGGGGAGCTTGGTTTTTATCCACTTAATGAAGACTTCATTTAACGTTCTTGCTTCCTTCTCGAGAACACCCACTTCAACTTCGATCCCTGCTTCCTTGAGTCGTTCTAACCCTTTTCCGTTCACGGCTGGATTCGGATCAATCATCCCCACCACGACCTTCTTCACCCCAGATTTAGCAACCGTGTCGGTGCAAGGGGGAGTTCTTCCGGTGTGACAACACGGCTCAAGGGTAAGGTAAAGTGTGGCCCCCTTTGCTTCGACTCCGGCTTGATTGAGGGCTTCGATTTCTGCGTGGGGGAGCCCCGCTTTTTGGTGTGCTCCTTCCCCAACAACGCGATCGTTTTTGACGACCACGGCCCCAACCATCGGATTCGGGCTTGTCCTTCCCCGATACGATGCGGCCAATTCCAAAGCTCGCCGCATCCACTTTTCGTGGCTCATCGCTTTTGTCGGACACTGGGGACGTAAAAAAACTCGGCAGCACCAATCTTCACCAGATCCCCTTCTCGTACACCCACTTTTCGAAGTTCAACTTCAACCCCAAACCGATCCAGAATCCGTTGCAAGTTTTCGACCGCTTCTTCATTCTCGAGATCGGTCATCGCCACCGCACGCTCAACGTCTTTCCCAGTCACCACAAAAGCATTTTCTTCTCGACGAATCTGAATGATTCGAGTCTCTTCAATTCGAGGAGGTAAGGGAGCTGGAGCCTCTTCTTCAACGGTGCTTAAGGTTTCCAGTTCTCTGAAAGCCGCTTGAAGCAAGGCTTCGATTCCTTCACCTGAGGCTGCAGAGATCGGAAACAAAGTTTTCTCTTTTTGCTTGAGTGCTTCGGCGAGAATCGGCACCTTTGCTTTGGCTTCAGGGATATCAATTTTGTTGCCAGCAATGATTTGTGAGAGTCGGCTCAATTTTGGGCTGTATGCTTCCAGTTCACGATTGATCCCGTCAAACTGTTCAAGCGGACATTCTTCCTTCACGTCATTTAAATCGATCAGGTGAATCAAGAGACGAGTTCTTTCAATGTGTTTCAGGAAGCGAACCCCGAGCCCTGCCCCTTCATGTGCCCCTTCGATGAGGCCAGGGATATCGGCAAAAACAATCTGTTTGTCATAGAGGCTCACCACGCCAAGTTGGGGAGTCAATGTGGTGAATGGATAATCGGCGATTTTTGGTCGCGCAGCTGAGATATGAGAAAGAAGCGTTGATTTTCCCGCATTGGGGAATCCAATAATTCCAACATCGGCAAGAAGCTTTAACTCAAACCGAAGATCACGCTCTTCCCCCGGCTCCCCCTTTTCCGCAAATCTGGGGGCTTTATGGGTGGAATTTGAAAAATGAGTGTTCCCGTGCCCACCCCGCCCTCCTTTGGCCACCACGGCTCGAGCGCCGATCGTAGCAAGATCAGCAAGCATCTCTCCGGTCTTCTTGTCAAAGACGATCGTTCCGATCGGAACCGGAAGAACAAGGTTTTCTCCCTCTCTCCCGCTCATGTTTTTCCCTTTCCCATTAAGACCCTTCGGTGCTTTGAAATGCTTCCTGTATCGAAAGTCCATCAAGGTTTGAAGCGCGGGTGAGGCTTCGAGAATGACATCTCCACCTTTTCCACCCTCCCCACCATCCGGGCCACCAAAGGGAATAAACTTCTCGCGGCGGAAACTCATGCAGCCGTTTCCGCCGTCTCCAGCTTTCACCCAAATCGTGGCTTCATCAATAAACATAGGTAGAGTTTCGGCAAGGGAGGTTGAATTTCTTGTATTTGCGAAGGTTAGAACTTGGTCGAGCCGGTAAAGGTGAACTTCTCGACAAGCACCTTGGGGCAAAGAACTGCGCTCGGAAAACCACCATCCATATCGGTGGCCACGAGTTTTCTCTCTTTTGAAATCGCCTTCACATGAGTAAAGGCGCGAAGGATGGACTCGGTAAATCTAAAATTCTTCACTCGGGCAACCACTTCTCCATTTTCAACCAGGAAGACCCCATCGCGTGTCATTCCGGTCACCATCGTTTTCAAGGGGTGAACCTCTCGGATGTAGTGAAAGCGGGTCACCAGCAATCCACGCTTCATCGAGCGAATCATGTCGGGCTTTGTGCTCGTGCCAGAACCCATCTCCACATGCAAAGGAAGAGGTCCCTCGCTGTAATCTTGCGGAAGGGCATGGCCAGTGCTCTCGGCTCCAGTCCGCTTGGCGGTTGAGAGATCATGGACCACGTCTGCAGCAATCCCCTTATTAATGAAGGTGACTTTTTTTCGCGGAACCCCTTCGACATCAAACGGAATTCGGAATGTGAGAGGATTTGTTCCATCATCCCAAAAGCTTACCGATTCATGAGCCACCCGTTCCCCTTTCTTCATTCCAATGATGCTTCGTCCTTCCTCAACGGAATCGGCTGAAAACGCCATGTGAGAAAGATACAAGAGAAGTTCTGCAACCGCGTATTCCTCCAGCAAACATTCGTATTCCCCGGGGGGAAGTTCGCGTGATTCAGAAAAGCGAATCGCACGCTCGACCGCAGAATCGCCGATTTCTTCCGGCTTAATCTTGGTGACATCGGGAGATGCTTGTGCTGAAAAACCTGAAAACTCCCCTGTGGTGGCCACCGTTTGGCAATTGGCCGATGTCCACCGATGATAAAGCTTAACGCCATTAGAGTTTGCAACGGCAAGTTCGGCTCCCATGGTCCAAAAAACTCCCGCGAAAGAAACCCCCTTCTTGCTACGAAGAAACAGCTGCTTTACTTTTTCTTCAAGTGCCTCTGATCCGGTCGTCCCCGTGGCCTCGAAATAGCCATCGGTGCTCTTCACTGGTTTTGGATCGGCAAATCGGTCAATCAGTGGCGTGGCTTGGGGAAGTGAGGCGTTCTTTTCTGCTCTCTTGATGGCTTCCTCGAGAACTTTCGGGTCTAATCCGTTCACCGAGGAAAATCCGACTTTCCCATCTTTGAGTACACGAATGAAGAATGAAACATTCCGTTCTTCCATCGGCTGATGGATCGTCGAATTGGCAAACCGAATCACCCGAAGAAGCTTAGAAAGCCCCACAATTTCGACTTGAGGCACCTTGGCCACCGATAATCCTTGTTCGATCAAATGAACAAGTTCTTGTTCGCCAACCACCTCTACCATTTTCCCACTCCAACACGAACATTCTGGAATCGCGCAGGGCTTGCCCCGTGGCCCACAAACATTGTTTGCACCGGCTCTCCCTTGCCACAGTTCGGCAATCCCCAAAGTTCCCAGTGATCTTTATTCCCTACCGCATCACAACTTCCCCAAAATTCGGGGGTAATTCCGGTGTACGTCGCATTCTTGTACATTTTTCCGAGGACCCCATTCTTGATTTCGTAAGCCACTTCGGTTCCAAACTGAAAATTGAGTCGTTGATCATCGATGGACCAACTCCGATTCGTTTGGAGGAAAAGTCCCTCTTTAGTCCCCTTGATCATCGCGTCCAAAGATTGATCCCCTGGCTCCAAATTGATGTTGGTCATTCGAATGAGGGGAAGACTATTCCACCCATCACCACGCATGGTTCCGTTCGATTTTTCGTTAAATTTTGCAGCGGTCTCACGACTGGAAAGATATCCCTCGAAGTTTCCACGATTAATGAGGAGGGTCTTTTGCGCAGGAACACCTTCATCATCATAGGCAAAAGTTCCAAGCCCTTGAGGGCATGTGGCGTCAGCGACGATGGTCACTTTATCCGAACCATACTTGAAGTGACCCCGCTTGTCAGGAGAAAGAAACGATCCACCCGCGAATCCAAGCTCCATGCCGAGGACGCGATCGAGCTCCGTCGGATGGCCGCACGACTCATGCACTTGCAGCGCCACCTGGCTTGAGTCGAGAATCACAGTCATGATTCCGGAGGGAGCTTGGGGCGCGTGAAGCAAAGCCACCGCTTCTTTTGCAATTCGACGTGCATTTTGAACAAGCTTCAGACCTTCAAGATATTCATAGCCAACTTGCAAAAAATTCCCGCCAAAGGAATTCGGGTAGCTCCGATTCTGGTTTTCTTCTCCCTCAACAGCGGTCGATTCAATCCCAGCACCCGTGTACATAAACTCCTGTTCCGTAAAGCTTCCCTCCGTGCTGGCAAAGATTTTCTTTTCTTTAAGAAAGTCAAGCCCAGCCCTGGCAACAAGAATGCCCGGAATCAACATCTCTTTAACAGAAGCAGACAAGAGTTCTATCTTTTGTTCTTTAGGAACTTGAAATGGGTCGATTTTGTAGGGGGATTTCCAACGCCCCTGAACCGGCGACTGGGGAGCAAGCGTGACTTTTTCTCCAGCAGCAGTAGAGGCTCCGCGTGCCATTTTCAAAGCCTCGTTAGCCACTCGCTCCATTTCGGCGGGGGTCTTCTCAAAAGAACAAGCAAATCCCCACGCTCCCTGATAAAGAACGCGAATCCCAAAACCTTGGTTTTCGGACTCGCTGTTCCGTTCGAGTCGATCGTTCTTGACGAGGATCGATTCCCATTGGCGTTCAACCAAACGGATATCGGCGTAAGACGCCCCTTGGTCCGAAAGCTTTCTGAGAATTTGCTTTAGTTTTTCTTCCATGGTTTTTTCACCGATTTTATTGTTTTTTATTGTTTCGAATGCGAAGACAAGTTTCCTTGTTCACAGGAAGTTTCTTCCAAAATCAAGAAAAAGTCTTTGGTGTGTTCATCTCAAGATTGATTTTTCAGAATTTTCGCAATTTTGAACACGATTCATTCTCGCTAGGTGCAGAGACCAATTGCATCTGGGGTGGAAACGGGGCAGGAAAAAGCAATCTTCTTGAAGCCATTTTTCTTTTGACCACAGGCCGCCCATCCAAAGCCACGCGAGATGGTGAACTCATCCGTTTTGGAGAAAACGTTGGACGCGTGGAAGCAAGGGTCCAAAAGCAAGGAAGAGAGTTGATCTTGGAAGCGGCTCTGGAACGCGTTGAAAACTTTTATGCCCGCAAGACTTTAAAATTCAATAACCAGCCGATCCGAAAACTGTCTGAACTCTTGGGGCAAGTGAAGGTGGTTTTGTTTACGCCGCAAGATGCAGCCACGATCCAGGGAGAGCCCTCGCTTCGCCGACGCCTGATCGATTTAGCCTTAAGCCAAATTTCATCAACCTATTTACATCATCTGCAACAATACCAAGCCGTTCGCGAACAACGAAACTCGCTTCTCAAACGGCCTCATGCTTCCTCGGAATTAATCCCTTGGAATCTGCAACTCATCGAATTTGGATCACAGGTGTTGTTGAAACGACTCGATTTTATTCCTCATCTTTGTTCAATTGCGCGCACCATTCACTTTGAACTTTCCGATGGCGAGACACTTGCTCTTTCTTACGAGCCCTCGTTTTTCGTCCCGGAGTCAATCGCGCTCGGAACTATCCAGGAGGCTTTTGAAAAAGCACTTCAGATGACAGCCGAGGAAGAATCTTATCGGAAAAACACGTTGGTAGGTCCCCACCGCGACGATCTCGGAATCACCTTGGACGGAATCGATGCTCGTTTGTTTGGATCGCAAGGTCAACAGAAGACAGTGGCGCTTTCGTTGAAGCTTGCCCTTGGGCGGCTTTTTGCTGAACTCGACCATGAATCTCCCGTTTATCTTCTTGATGACTGTTTTTCCGAACTCGACCCGTTACGTCAAGAAGCGGTGAAACGAATTTTTGAGCCAGGCTCCCAATCGGTTTTGACCTTTGCCCTTCCACCCCCCCCTTCGCTTCAAAGCACGCATCTTTTTGAATTGAAGGTGAAAGAAAGGGGACTTCCGCTACGGACTCCTTAAGAGAAATTCTTGAAACCACCGTTTCGCGCTTTCGACTTAAGAAGCGAACCGCTCCTTGGAAAGCGGTTGAACTCTGGCCGAAAGTGGTCGGTGAATCGATCGCGAAATTAAGCGAACCCCTTTATGTCCACGATGGCATTTTGTATGTGGGGACTTCTTCGGGCCCTTGGGCTAACGAACTTGATTTCCAAAAACGGGAAATTCTTTCTCGATTAAACACCCACTTGGGTGAAGGGGTGGTTCGAGACATTCGATTTCAGAGCCGATCGGCGAAAAAAGATTTTCCCTCACACGAAGAGGATATGTTCCCACCCTTAACCACATCCGAAAAAGAAAAAGTGGACCAAGTGGTGGCTCGAATCGAAAATGAAAACATCCGGAAAGCCTTTAGGAAATTGGTTTCTCAAGGAATGCGATTCGAGAAGTTCAAGAAGAAGTAAAAGAGAGCGGTATCAGATCGAGCGGCGTGGTAAATTTCATCGCGAGCGGGATAGTACCTCGTCGCTCATTCTCGACGGACGTCCGTGTCCGTCTCCGAGGTGCGGGGCTCGCTTTTGCCATCCGTGGCGCTTGAACCGCAATTCCGCTTCCTCGGTACTATCCCGCTCGCTGGAAATTCAACCAGAAGCCGCTTAATCTGACGCCGCTCTCTTTAACAAGTTTAACACTTGGCGGGCGGCGGGGAAGGCAATCTTGCGCGGAAGTTTGTTGAACGGGAAAAAGCCGTAATCAACAATGTCGTCCGTGGCACCCTTGATCTTGGTCGTTGGCTCTACAATATAGTAGATGTTTAAGATCCAGTCCCCTGATGGACCATACGTGTCCATAAACATGCCGAAAAGCTTCTTGATCTTACACCGCATGCCAAGCTCCTCGTGAAGTTCTCGCTTGACCCCATCCTCTGGGTGCTCCCCTAATTCTAGGAATCCACCCGGAACATCCCAATAACCTTTATACGGCTCGATTCCCCGTTGGGTTAGCAAGATCTCGTTCCCTTTGAGGATGATCCCCCCAACACAAGGCTTGGAGTTTTGATAAAAGATGAACTCGCATTTCGAACAGATTAAACGCGGATGATGCTCCACGACTTTCTTTCGCAGAGCTCCACCACAACACGGGCAAAACCGATAGGTTGGCATTCTAGGGGACACACCCCAGCATGATCGTTCCAGGTTGGGGTGTGTCCCCCTTTCACAATGCAAGGAAAGAACCTCTGAATGAAAGAAAAGAACCCCCGATGTTCCGGCTTAAGAAATACACGAAAATCAATCTCACTTACGCTTGGTTTGCATTAATCATCCTGGCCAGCCTAAACATCATGAACTATGCCGATCGGAGCATTTTCAATGCGCTCATGGATCCGATCAAGTCCGACTTCAAGTTCAATGATCTCCAACTTGGATGGCTTGCCTCCGCTTTTCTTTTCGTCTACGCGATCGCCGCTTATCCACTGGCGCGAATTGCCGACAAAGGCATTCGAAAAGCGGTCTTGATTCCTGGCGTTTTACTCTGGTCTGTGGCCACTTTTTTCACCGGTTGGTCACACTCGTTTTTCCATCTCTTTCTCGCGCGAAGCATCCTCGGCATCGGAGAAGCCTCGTATGCCACGACTCTCGCACCACTACTCACTGATTATTTCCCGAGCGCCATGCGTTCAACGGTGTTGGGTCTTGCCAATGCGCCACTTGGAATCGGAACTGCCCTTGGCTATTACGTGGCCGGCTTGAGCGCGATGCATTTTGGATGGAGGCATGCTTTTTTCTACCTTGGAATTCCCGGGGTTCTTCTGGGAATTGTCGCCATGTTCTTGCGTGAACCTGAAATGGGACTGAGTGATCGTCAAGAACAAAAAGAAAAACCTAACAAAGAAATTCCACATCAAGAAGCTTTAAAGAGCCTCTTTGGAACGAAAACATTGCGCTATCTCTGGCTCTCGCAAATTCTCTCAACCTTTGCCCTGGGGGGCATGCTCGTTTGGATTGCTGCACTTCTTCATCGCCATTACGGCTTCACCGTGGCCGATGCCGCCATTGATGGGGGAACTGCCGCTGTGGTTGGCTCTGTTCTTGGCGTATGCATTGGTGGAATCGCAGCCGATTGGTGGGGGCGAATTGCGGTGAATGGACCGATTTGGGTGGTAATCTTGGGAACCGCGTTAAGCGGGGTATCCTTGACTGTTCTTTTCCATGTCACTGGCCGAATGAATGCACTTTATTGTGTGGGAGCCATCGCCTTTTTTCAGATGGCCATCAATGGCCCTTTTCTCGCTGCCATGATGAACGTGACTTTCCCCAACATTCGGTCGACGTGCAATGCCGTTTATCTTTTTTTGATTCATGTTTTTGGCGATGCTTCAAGCCCACCGGTCATCGGGTATCTTTCACATCGAATGGGAGACCTAAAAAGCGCTCTTCAATTCTTGCCCTGGGTTACTTTACTGGCTGCCATCATCGCCGGAGGAGCGCTCTTTCATTATGGAAAAGAAAAAAGAGAAATGCTCGGAAGCCTTTAAGAAGCTCTCCCTCATTACTCCTGGCGGGGTGAACAGCCCCTTTCGATCATTCCGGGAAGTCGGAGGGGAAACGCTTTTTCTATCCCATGGGAAAGAATCCAAAGTTTGGGATCTGGATGGTCAATCGTACGTTGACTATCTGGGAGCTTGGGGACCAGCCATTCTTGGACATGCACATCCCGCCGTCGTAAAAGCAGCTAGAAAAGCGGTTGATAGCAGCGCAGTTCTCGGCCTTTCTTCGATTTGGGAACTCGAAATGGCCACCCTTGTTCAAAAAGCATTCCCTTCCATGGAGATGATCCGATTTGTGAATTCGGGGGCCGAAGCGGTTGAATCAGCGATTCGTCTTGCTCGAGGAGCCACGAAACGATCCAAAATTGTTCGGTTCGAAGGGGGATACCACGGCCATGGTGATTCGATCTTGTGGACCTATGGTCCGGAAGAAAACCATTCACCAAAAGAAAGTGGTGTTCCGCAAGGATTGGCGGATGAAACCTTGATCATTCCTTTCAATGACTCGAAAGGGGTAAAAGAGCTCTTCCGAAATCGCGAAGGAGAAATTGCTGCATTGCTCGTTGAACCTGTTGCTGGAAGTATGGGGGTGATTCCACCAGTGCCCGGCTTTCTTGAAACATGCCGCAAAGTCACTGAAGAATATGGATCGGTCTTAATCTTTGATGAAGTCCTCACCGGATTTCGCATTGCATTTGGTGGAGCACAGGAACGCTACAAGATTCGGGCTGACTTAACTTGTCTTGGAAAAATTCTGGGTGGAGGCTTGCCTGCTGGAGGTTATGGGGGGAGAAGAGATTTAATGCAGCACCTTGCTCCTCTTGGTCCGGTTTATCAAGCCGGAACTTTTTCGGGGAATCCAGTGACCATGCAAGCAGGGATTGCCGCCATTCAATCTCTAGCGCATCCGAAGGTTTACAAGCAACTGGAACTCAAAACGGAAAAACTTCTTGCCGGATTCCGTGAGATCGCCGACAGAAAAGAGATTCCGCTACAGACCCCGCATGTCGGGTCGATGTTTGCCATCGTGTTTGCTGTACACCCTGTAAAAAATTTTCGCGAGAGTTTAAAGATTGATGGAAAGCGATACAGCCAATTCTTCCACGGAATGCTTGAAGGGGGATTTCTTTTTCCCCCATCCGCTACCGATGCCGCCGTTCTCTCTATCGCGCACTCGGAAAAAGAAGTCGAACAAACCATTAGGGCTTTCTCTAAACTACAGTTCACATGATGAAGAAATGGCTTCTGGCTTGTTTTTTTATCTCTGGAGCCAGTGCCCTCACCTACGAAATCATTTGGACACGGATGTTGGGATGGGTCTTTGGGACCACCATCTTCGCGATTTCCACCGCGGTCACAGCTTTCATGGTTGGATTGGCCATCGGCAGCTTCGCCGGTGGGCGATGGATGGATCGTCAACGTCAGATTTTACTTGTTTACAGCGGTATCGAAATCGGCTGTGGTGTTATCGGAATTCTCATGACTTGGATTTTGCCACACCTCTCGCCACTTTCGATCTTGCTCTCGCGTCATCTCCCAGAGTCGTGGACCTTAGCTTTACGCTTTGTCTTGTTCTTTGGAATCTTGCTCATCCCAACAAGTCTCATGGGGGCAACGCTCCCAACGTTAGCTCGCTATCTTGCAGGATCGGACGAAGACCGTGGTGCTGACCCCGCAAAAGTAATCAGTCGAATTACGGCAAGTCTTTATGGATGGAACACTTTTGGCGGAGTGGTCGGGGCCTTAGCTGCCGATTTTTTCCTCATTCCGAAATTTGGCCTCTCGGCGGTCGGAACCTTAGCCGGCCTCGGCAATCTATTCGTTGCAGCCCTTATCTTGGCACTTCGTTATGCGAAAGGAGATCGAGGGGTCACACCCGAGCCCAAAAGCGAAGAACCGCCACCGCGCTGGTTGCTGCTCAGCTTTTTCCTTTCGGGCTTTTGTGCCTTAGCATATGAGGTCTTGTGGACACGCGTCCTCGTTTTCTTTGTCGGCTCAGAAATCTTTGTCTTTAGCATCATTCTTGCCGTCTTCTTATCTGGAATCGCACTGGGAGCATGGGTGTGCCATTCCTTCATCACGACACATCCGCGCCCGTTAGCTCTTTTGGCAACCGCCCAAGGATTACTCGGCGTCTTCGGAATTCTTTCGATCGTCGCCATCGGCACCCTCGAACCTATTCTGTCAGCGATTTCCAAAACTCCACGATTCCAGTTTTTTTCCCCCTTTCTACAGTACATGACCGTTCTTGCGGGAAGCTCCATCATCGTCATGCTTCCCGCAACGTTTATCATGGGGATGACGTTTCCCATTTATGTCCGACTTGGTACTCGCGGATGGCGCACGGGAGAATCGGTCGGTACACTTTATGCTTACAACACGATCGGATCCGCGCTCGGCTCATTGGTTGCCGGCTTTCTTCTGCTTCCATTCTTAGGACTTCAGCGATCGCTTGTTTTGGTTGCCGCTATTAATTTGGTCCTTGCGGGTCAAGCGGTGTTGAAAACGCCGATCCCGATGTTGAAAAAAATAGCGACATTTGCTCTGATGCTCTTCATTCTTTCAGCAGTTGGAATCGCTCCCAAAAATTATCTCTTGGCACACACTTACGAAAAACATTATGGCCCTCTTCTCTTTTTTTCTGAGGACATTGAGGGAACAGTGGCTGTCGCTAAGGAGACCGACTACAATCGAATGAGCTTCAAACGTCTTGTGGTCAATGGTTTTTCGATGTCGGGGAGTGATTACACTTCGCAAAGGTACATGCGACTTCTCGGTTTTTTGCCTTCATGGCTTCATCCTTCTCCACACAAAGCACTCTTAATTGCTTTAGGAACAGGAACCACTCTTTCTGCCCTTGCAGCAGATCCGAACATTTCTCAGATCGACTCCGTCGATCTGTCCCGTTCGATAAGAAAGGCGGTTCCGTTGTTTGCAGAGGTCAATCACCAAGCTTGGCTTGATCCAAGGGTTCATTTTGTTTTGGATGACGGTCGCCACTTTTTGTTGTCAAAAGATGAAAAGTATGACATCATTACCTTTGAACCCCCTCCCCCTCGCAATGCGGGGGTCGTCAATCTTTACACACAAGACTATTACCGAATCTGCAAAGCACACTTGAATGCTCATGGAATCGTTTGCCAATGGTTACCGGTGTACCAGTTGAGCCGTGCGGATACCCGAGCTTGCATCAAAGCGTTCATCAATGTTTTCCCGTACTCAACGCTTTGGAGCGGATTTGCTAATACAAATCTGTGTCTCATCGGTTCTATCGATCCACTCGCCATCAATGTGGAGTCCCTCCGAAAAAAAATGGCCAATCCTACGATGGTTTCGGATTTGCATCGAATGGGACTTGAAACCCCGGAGTCGGTCCTTTCCAGTTTTCTGAAAAACGATGCTTCGTTGAGAAAATACACGCAAGAAGTTCAACCCCTCACCGATGACCATCCAGAATTGGAATACAGTTTTGTATCCGGACCAGACATCGATGAAGATTGGCTTTTCAAGAAACGTGATTCTGTCGCTGACTTAGCCATCGGCACTTACAACTTAAAGCTCCTACATCAAACAAAAACTTTCGAGAGTCTCATGGAAGAATTCGGAGCTTATTATTTCAAGGATGCGTCCAAGGCATGGCAGATGGAATTAGTAGGAGATCGAATCGTTCAAATAGCCCCCGGAAATTCTTATGCTGACTACTTGCTTGGAACCACGAATGGAGCCCTCATCTTACTGAATGAACAATTACTTAAGAATCAATCCAACGACGAAGCTCTGCTTTCGAGAGCGCGATGGTTTCGATTCCATGGCAAGTGGAATGATGCAGAAAAAGATTACTTGGCCTATGCGCGTCGGCATCCGGAATCCTCCTACGCGCTTTTTTCCGTAGGTGTAGCGGAACAATTTAAAGGGAATTCAAATGAAGCACTCCAGTGGTATAAAGCCGCCCTGCAACACAAACCTGATCTGCAACTACGAACCGAACTCGAGAACAGAACTAGATCAGTTACACCTCTGCAATGAACCTCTGCTCACTGGGCCACAGATGGTTTGCGGGGTTCGCTTGCCTTCCCCGCTTCCCAGCGATCAACGGCCGCTAAAAGCAAGCTGGTCATTCTCCGGTATCCTTTTTCTGCGGCGGTCTGCCAGGGAACTTGCTGTTTGCGGTTATACAACGTAGGATCTGCTCCACGGTCCACGAGAATACGCGCAGCTTCCAAATTGTCCTTTAACGCGGCATAATGGAGTGCAGAATCCCCATCGGGATCTCTAGCGTCGAGGTCGATACTCGCATTGGCAAGAAATCTGGCCGCGTTACTTTTACGTTCTTGAATTGCAGTCATCAAGGGAGTTCTACGATCGAAATCTCGAACATCCGGACTGGCACCACATTCAATCAGAGCTTCCAATAATTCTGCGCCATCAGACTTGGCGGCAATGAAAACCGGGGTAGGACATCCATTACTGTCCCTGGTCTGTGGATCTGCTCCCAAAAAAACCAATCCCTTGATGAACTCTCCTGCGCCTACCTGATCGCCCTTCCCAAGTGTAGCCAGCATAAGCCTTGTCAAGACTTCGCTTAAAGCCGGGACAAAAGCTTGACTGATGACAGCGCTCTCAATCCTATTGGCGTTCAAGATTCCACGAGCATCGATGAGCGCCTGATTCATATGAAAACTCTCGGGTTGGGCTGGGTCATTCTCCTCCGGCCACTTTACCACCAAAGCGATTGGCTTCCGACTGGTCCGTGAACCCCCCTTCAGCACCTCATCGGTTCCCACAACAGGTTGCCCTTCCACAGAAGAGACACTTGATGAGGGAGGGTTTGAAGCCTCCCCCCGACTCGCCGCGCTCCCCGGTGTCGTTGGTCTGATTGTTGTATCCATGATTCCCTCCTAAGTCAGGACAAGTTAAAGTAATTGCCGTTATTCTACCCGCTTTTGCCAATCTTGTCCATGAACAAATTATGAACATTTCGTCAGAAGGAGAAGCGTGCCGCACTACGAAAACTACGAATCTCAAAACTAAATAATCCCTTGGGTCATTGTCAGGGAAGATGGTGCGAATCCATCACTGCCCCGCAACTGTCACTGGGACGAAACCCTAGAATTAGGCCACTGGAATTTCCGGGAAGGCCAGGGGAGTAGGACAAACCAGAAGTCAGGATACCGGATGACCCGAGCTGATTGGATTGATCGAGGAGGATCAAATGCAATCAAACCTTCGAGTACTTCTTTTATTCTTTTTTGTTTTCATCTCGATCGCCATCACCGTTTCCCCTGTTATGGCGATTGGAACCACCGGTGTCTTAAGCGGAAGAATCGTTGACAAAGAAACGGGAAAAAGTGTCGAAAGCGTTTTCATCACAGCCCGCGGAATTTCAAAAACTTACACCGCCACAAGTGATCCCGATGGCTATTTCTCGATCGTTGGAATCCTCGCCGGGATGTATGCTGTCACTTTTGAACGGGTCGGTTACGAACCCTCGACTCTTCCGCATGTTTTGCTCGCACCTGACTCCACCACGAATCTTCAGGTAGCGCTCAGCTCTCGTCCCCTTAAACCAGAAGGGGTCATCAAAGTCACGGCAGAGAGAATGGGAACGGTCTTAACCCCAGGACGAACCGTAACAGATTACAGCTATTCCAATGAAGAAATCAAAGCCATCTTTCCTGGCCCCGAAAACCTTCATCTTCGAACTCTTTATGAAAAACTTCCAGGT
>JABDET010000041.1 GCA_013286945.1 Candidatus Melainabacteria bacterium | reverse complement strand
GGAGGTGTCGGTCCGTTGAGCCTAGCTCAAACAATTTTGCCCATTCGAATTTCTGATGAAATGAAAGATTCGTATATCGATTACGCCATGAGCGTAATCATCTCTCGCGCACTTCCTGATGTGCGCGATGGTTTAAAGCCAGTTCACCGACGCATCCTTTACTCCATGGACAGGCTTGGCTTAACGCCGGACAAATCACACAAGAAAAGCGCCACGGTTGTTGGAGATGTGATCGGAAAATACCACCCGCACGGTGATGTCGCAGTTTACGATGCACTGGTTCGAATGGCTCAAGCGTTTTCCATGCGCTACATGTTGGTGGATGGGCACGGAAACTTTGGATCCGTTGACGGCGACCCGCCTGCTGCTTACCGATATACCGAAGCCCGTCTTTCGCAGATCGCTTTAACCTTGCTGGATGATCTTGATAAAGAAACGGTTGACTTTCGTCCAAACTTTGATGGCAATCACGACGAACCGATCATTCTTCCCGCCAAGCTTCCGAATCTCTTAATCAATGGTTCTTCGGGAATCGCCGTTGGAATGGCCACGAACATCCCACCACACAATTTGTCTGAAGTGTCCGATGGGGTGATTGCGGCTCTTGAAAACACCGAGTTTGTCGGAAAAGGGAAAGAAGGGAAAATCCACGTCGGCATATCCGATGAAGAGCTGATCAAGCATGTCCCTGGGCCCGATTTTCCAACCGCTGGCTTTATCATGGGCCGTCAAGGAATCCGCCAAGCTTATCTGGAAGGGCGCGGCAGCATTACGATGCGGGCCAAAACCCACATCGAAGAACCGAAAAAAGGAAAGCAGCATGAATCGATCATCATCACCGAAATTCCTTATCAGGTCAATAAAGCCCGGCTGATTGAATCCATTGCTGAACTCGTTAGAGACAAGCGGATTAACGGGATTAGCGATATCCGAGATGAATCCGATCGAACGGGAATGCGAGTTGTCATCGAGCTTAAGTCAGATGCCATCCCGCAAATTGTTCTAAACCAGCTCTTTAAGCACACCTCGCTTCAAACGAATTTCGGGGTCAACATGCTGGCACTCGTGGATGGCGTTCCGCGAGTTTGTACGCTGAAGGAAGTCATCTCCGAGTACATCAAGCATCGTTACCTGGTTGTTACCAAGCGAACCGAGTTTGAACTTCGAAAAGCGAAAGAGCGGGCTCACCTCTTGGAAGGGCTCATCATCGCCCTCGATCATCTGGATGAAGTCATTAGCCTCATCCGAAAAGCCGCAGACCCGGGGGAAGCTCGCGAAAAATTGATGAGCAAGTACAAGCTCTCCCAAGCTCAAGCCGACGGCATTTTGGATATGAGGCTTCAACGCCTTACCGGGCTTGAACGGAAAAAAATTCTGGATGAACATGCGAAATTAGTCGAACTCATCAAAGATCTTGAAGGGACTCTTGCAAGCCCCAAAAAGATTATCCAAGTCATCAAAAAAGAAGTGGTTGGAATTAAAGAGAAATTTGGTGACGCTCGTCGCACTCAAATTGTGGATGAAGTCGCCGTCGATTTCCAAGTGGAAGATCTCCTTCCTCATGCCGACATGGTGGTCACCGTTTCACACGGTGGCTACATCAAGCGCCTTCACGTGGACACCTATCGAAGTCAGCATCGCGGCGGAAAAGGAGTGCAAGGGGCGAGTCTGAAGACCGAGGACTTCATCGAGCACCTTTTTATCGCGGATACGCATGATTTCCTCATGATTTTCACAAACACGGGACGAGTCTTCCGGTTAAAGGTTCACGAAGTTCCTGAAGCAGGCAGGCAGGCCCGTGGAACAGCCATTGTAAACCTTGTGGAAATGCCGAAGGACGAAAAGATCGCGGCTGTCTTCCCGGTAAAATCTTTTGACACTGAGCATTACCTTTTCATGGCTACCCGTTTGGGAAGAGTCAAGAAAACTTCCTTGACCGAATACACCAACATTTATAAGTCCGGTCTCATGGGGATCAATCTGGAGGAAAAAGATGCGTTGATTGGCGTACAGCTCACCGACGGGAAAGAAGAAGTGGTCCTCGGAACCAAGAACGGACTCGCCATTCGATTCGATGAAAAAAATGTCCGTCCCATGGGGCGACGGACCCAAGGTGTTCGCGGTGTACGCCTGCGCGAAAAAGATGAAGTGGTCGCTATGGATAATTTGCGTGGCCGAGAAGATCTCTTGGTGGTCACAAGCAAGGGTTATGGAAAGCGATCGGATCTCGAGCTTTATCGCATTCAAGGCCGCGGTGGCGTCGGAGTCAAGAACATGAAAATCAATGACAAGACCGGTTTTGTGGTTGGACTTGAAGCAGTGAAACCCGAAGACGAAGTCATGGTGATCACGAAAGACGGTCAGCTCATTCGACTGATGGTTAAGGGGATTTCCAAGATTGGCCGAGACACCCAAGGGGTTCGCATTATTCGGCTTGATGAAGGAGACGAAGTAACAGCCATTGCCCATATCGAAGAAGGAGATGCTGCACCAGGAATTAACGGGGCACCTCCCGCAGGACAATGAGGAGTCTGATGGAATAGGGGGGTAAGAATGAGACCACATATTCTTGGTCGCCTCTTTCGTACCCAAAGGGCTGCTGCTGTCGCCACTTCACAGCGAGGAAGCGAGCCGCTTCATGGTGACCTTCCTGATGAAGATCATCACATCACTGATTCGATAGCCCACGATTCAAGCCGAATCATCGAAACTTCCCGCTTCAAAGTTCAGTTATGGCGAGAACTTCCGAGCACGAATTTGCTCTCTCGAAAAGAAGGCTTCTTAGGTTCTTCTCGTGGATTGGTGGGACGTACAGCCATCATCGGGAAGGAAGTCTACATTCATCCCACAGCAGAGGTCCACGAAGAAGCCATCCTTGGTAACGGAGTTCGCCTTGATGCTTATGTCAAGGTTGGAAAAGGAGCCGTGATCGGTGAAGGAAGCTTCCTCAGTGCCGGTGCCGATGTATTTCCTGGAGCTCATATTGGAAATGGTTCAAAACTTGGTGGCGATCTCGAGATTCTTCCGGGAGCGTGGATAGGCGAAAGAGCGGTAATCGGATGGGGAGTCAAGATCGGCCAAGGAACCCATCTCGGAGATGACGTACGGCTTGGCGATTACTCCCAAATCGGCTACGGAGTTCAAGGTCAAAGCCGTCTTAAAATCGGCAGCTTTGTGAAAATTGGACATGAAACTGACCTTTTTGATGACAGTGAGATTCTTCTTAACGCGACCATTAGGGACCGCCTTATTATTGGAACAGGAGTGACGATTCACGCAAATGAAGTGGTCGTCCAATCCATACTGTCAAGATCTTCCGCAATCATCAGGCCAGTTTCGACCCCATTGCCCGATGACTCCACCTTGGTGGACTTGTTTATTGAATGTAATGAAGATTATCTTGACATGAGCGCTTGAAGTAAGATTCTCCACTAAGCTGTAATCACGGTTTCCTTGAGGTGACTCCCGCTTGGGACAACCACACTTTGACTCACCACGCAATCATCCAGAAGTGCCCCTTCCCCAATCCTGCTCCCCTCCCACGTGATCACGTGATCCAAGTGAGCCCCCTTTTCAATGATGGTATTCTTTCCTGTAACCACATGACCCCTGAGAATGACCTCTTCTCCGATTTTAGTCCCCTTTCCGAGCACACACGGGGCTTCAATTTTTGCCGTTGGATGAATCAAGACCGATTCTTCTACCCAAACGCCGGGAGCATTTAACTTTCCTTCCATCTTCGCCTTGCAACGATTTTCAAGAATGGCCCAATGGCTTTCCTTGTATTCCGCAAGCGATCCGACGTCGCACCAATAGCCTTCTGCGGGACAACCGAAAAAGTCTTGGTTTTTCTCAAGAAGCAAAGGGAAAACTTGCCGTCCGAAATCAAACTTTTCGTTCTCAGGGATGAACTTGAAAATTTCAGGTTCAAAAATGTAAATCCCCGTATTTGCAAGATGGCTTAAAGCCTCCTCGGGCTTGGGCTTCTCCTGAAATCGAAGTATTCGTCCATCCGAGTCAGTAACCACCACGCCGTATTGGCGTGTCTCTTCCACTACTTTTAGCCCTATGGTGGCCAACGCATTTCTCTTCTTGTGAAACTCGACGATGGCTTCCAGGTTGACATCCGAAAGATCATCCGCACCAATCACGAGGAACGTTTCCTTGAATTGATTCATCGCAACCCGGACCCCTCCAGCTGTTCCCTGTAATATTTTTTCGCGAGAATACTGTATGGAGACACCGAGCTTTGCACCATCCCCGAAGTAGTCTTCTATCTGATCGGCTTTGTAGTGCGTGTTCACCACCATCTCCTGGATTCCATGACGAGAAAGCCAAACCAGAATGTGTTCCATCACTGGACGGTTCACAATGGGAACCATCGGTTTCGGAAACTCGTAGGTGAGGGGCTGGAGGCGTGTTCCTTCGCCAGCTGCCAAGATCATGGCCTTCATCGGAAGAATCTTTCTCGATAAATGAGTCCGATGAAATACGGGATCTTGAGCATTCTTCGAAAGCGAGTTGGTTGTTGAAAAAAGCGAAAAAGCCACTCGAGATTAAAACGAATCATCCATGCTGGCGCCCGCTTGAGTCTTCCGGCCAAAACGTCAAAACTGCCACCCACCCCGATCCCAACCGGAATCCCCAAAGAAGCCAAATGCTCTGAGAGCCAAAACTCTTGCCGAGGAAATCCCATTCCTGCTAATAAAATGTCTGGCTTGACTTTTTCGAGAATTGGCAAAACTTCTTCATCCCGAAAATAGCCGTGATGGATCCCAACGATGTTCACCCCAGGGAATTTTCGCGTAAGCTCACTAGCCGCAGCATCGGCAATCCCTGGCTTTCCCCCCAGGAGAAAAATCTTCCATCGCTTTTCTCCCGACTCTTTGGAAATGGCTTGAATCAAATCGATTCCCGCCACTCGCTCTCGAAGAGGTTCCCCTAACACGCGTGAAGCCCAGACCAAGCCCCCACCATCAGGCAACACCAATGAAGCCTGATTCACGGTTTCGCGAAATTTGGCGTTTTTTTGGGCATCAACCACCATCTCGGTTCCAAGGGTAACGATGAGATGCGGACCTCGTTCCCGGACAAAAGTTTCAATCCGCTCTACGGTTTCTTTCATGGTGACATTATGAACCTGAATTCCAAGCATCATGATGGAATCAGAGTCTTTCATGTCATCTTGGGTCGGCCGTGAAAAATGTCAATTGAAAGGTTTGAATGGCACCCGCTGCTCCAACCTCATGCGTTTCCCAGCCGGTCACGACTTCGTTTCCGTGCTCTGAAAGGGCTAAGTTTGATAATTCTAATTTAGGTGACGGCTTATAATCTGTGGCCGCTATTTCTCTTAAGCCGGAATCAAAAAGCCAAATTTCTCCCTCCTTGGAGGCTCCCACAATTTTAAGACTGTCGGGTGAGCAAGCCACGTAATCGAAAGGTTTATCGAAAGAGACTCTTTTAGTTTCTTTCCCTGAAACGGAATCGTATAAAGAAAGCCCTTGTTTATCCCCAACAACAACTTTTTTCCCATCATGCGAACAAGCCACACTGGAAGGAAATTGGTTGACGGCAATTGGTTTTGTTAGTTCTCCTTTAACAAGATCATAATGAGCGATAACCTTACCGGAGAGCACGCAATAAACATGTTTTCCATCTCGAGAAACCGCAACAGACAAGATCGATCCTTCAGTAATTTTTTCCGATTGCTTGAACACGGCGCGAGACTGGAGATCATAAAAACGCAAACAATTATCGGAAGAATTGGTAACAAGAAGAGGTTTACTGTAAAACAAACAGCAATCGAGCGATTTTGCCGGGAGATCACCCATTAAAATGGGCTTCGGATCAAGTTGTCCTTTGTCATAAAAGTGAATGGCCCTTCCAGTACAATTTGCAATTCGACCGTCAGGCAAATAAGTAATTCCCCTCACGGGGATGGCAGGTATATAAAATTGCGGTTCGAGCGTGGGTTGATTGATGGGTCTAGTAGGATTATCTGGAATTACGTCTTCAAGATTGCGAAGCAATCTTCCAACACCTGCAGGCAAAATCTGCTCCCGAAGTTTTGCCTGGATTTCCCACTTCCCTGCGTCTAATTCGCAATATTCCGCATAATCGGCGAGAACAGTTTTTGGATCCACGCCATCTCTCACGGAGTTGAGTATGGTAGAAACACTGTGAATGGCTTCGATTCCCGCTCCAGAAGACACTTTCATGTCTGAAATAAAAGCGGTTGGATTCGTTTTCAAAACTTGCAGAGAATCAGGTTCATCATGTATCTTTAAGAACGCACTTTGAAGTGCTAAAGCTTTTTGCCGAGCTCTTAATGCATCCGGGTCACTTGACACAAAGCGAATAGGCATATGAACACGCACCTTTTCTATGGAATTTCAGCACGAAAATCATGCGTTGGGTATCAGGTCTAAGCGGTGACTAAACCAGCGTATCGTTTTCTCCAATCCTTGACGAAGTTCCACCTTCGGCTCCCAGCCGAGAACCCGGATGGCTAAGGAAATATCAGGACGGCGAAGTTTTGGGTCATCTGCAGGAAGGGGCGCATATTCTTTCTTGCTCTCCGTTTTGGTTAACTCAAGAACAAGATCGGCAAGTTCTAAAACGGTGAATTCATTTGGATTTCCAAGATTCATTGGACCGTGGAAGTCGGATTGAAGAAGTCGTAGGAGACCCTCAACCAAATCGTCCACATAACCAAAAGACCGGGTTTGTTTTCCATCTCCGTAAATGGTCAGAGGATTTCCCCGGAGGGCTTGCCCAATAAAATTTGGAACAACACGGCCATCTTGAAGCCTCATTTTTGGGCCATACGTGTTGAAAATTCGAGCAATCTTCACATCCAAGTCGTGTGCACGATAATAAGCCATGGCTATCGCCTCGGCGAAACGTTTGGCTTCATCGTAAACACCTCGAATTCCAATGGGATTGACATTTCCCCAATAACTTTCAGGTTGGGGATGAACCAGGGGATCCCCATAGATTTCTGAGGTGGAAGCAAGCAAGAATCTTGCCTTCTTGGCCTTAGCAAGTCCCAACAAATTGTGTGTCCCCAAAGATCCAAGTTTCAATGTATGAATCGGGTGAGCCAGATAATCGACCGGACTTGCTGGACTTGCAAGATGAACCACGGCATCAAGCGGTCCGGGAACGTGGACAAAGTGGGTGACATCGTAATGGATGAAGGTGAAATCTTTTCCAAACAAGTCAGCAATGTTGTCAGGCGAAGAGGTAAGAAAGTTATCGATTGCGGTAACCTTATGCCCTTCAGCCAAAAGGCGACGGCAAAAATGATTCCCGATAAATCCCGCCCCACCCGTTACAAGGACATGCATGATTCCTGACATTTCTCATCCATCCCCTGGACATCCTTTGCTCGCTCTGCGAAGTTGGCAATAAATGGCTGAAAGTTCGCAATTTGTTAACAAAACCGCCTGGCTTCTTCGTTGACTGTTCAAGTGTAACCAGATAAAATAGTTCCATGTCTACAAAGGATGTGAGTTATAATGATAACACCGGTTAAGACTTTACTCACCGCTGCTGCGTTTGCTGTTGCTGCTGCCGGAGGATGCGCGGAGTCACGCACCCCTGAAACGTCAGCGGGCGCAGCAAAAAGCGCAGAAGGAATGCCCTACCATGTAACGATCACGTGGGAGGAGCCATTCCCTGGCGAACAGGGCAAGTTCGTCGAACAGAAAAAAGAATTTGATGGACATGGGGATTCAATGATTCGGTGGAATGCATATCACCAACTTGATTCTCGAAACGATCTCCTTTACAAAGGGCCACCCCAGATCATGCCAGGAGAAGATTTCGTTTCTAGAAAAGCTTATTCGAGTCTGCTGGGCGCGAGTTTCGCTGGAATGCTTGTGCTCGGCTCTGCCGGCACTATCGCCTTGATTCAATCGCTAAAGAAGTCACAAAACAAGTAAAACTTCGTCGAACCTACCAGCAATAGCCGGCAGGTCGGGTGCCGGCTTCCAAGAGTGGAACAAGATAGGCCGCATGGTCGCGCACATCCTTCACCGGGTCTTTCAAGAGCTTGCGCAGCGGATCGAGCGCCTGCGCATCCCCGATGAAGACAAGCGCATAAGCCGCCAGAATTCGCATTCGACTCGAGCGTTCATTCAACAAAAAAAGAAGAGGCTTGAGCGCCCGCTGATCCGGAAGGTATTGAAACGCGCGAGTGGCAGCCTCACGCACTGATCGGTGCTTATCAAAGAGTGCTTCAACCAGATACGGCACACAAGCCCGATCCGCCAGAAGCTCAAGTGCAGAAATCGCACACACCTTGTTGCCAGGACGATGGTTCCCCATGATATCCAGGAGAACTTTCAGCGCTCTTTCCCCACCCACCTTAGCAAGTGCCTGAGCCGCATAATGGCAAAGAATCTCATCTTTTTCCTTCAATAAATCACCGAGCAAATCAATGGCTTCGTGATCTTTCTGTTCCCCAACCGCTTGGATGGCTTGGATGCGAGTCCCCACATCAGGGCTTTCAGAACACAATTCACGTAACATCGGGAGAGCCTTCTGCTCAGGTATTCCTTGAAAAGCGATGCAAGCATAATAGGTGTTTTCTGGGTTGTATAATTGTTCAAGCAGCACTGGAGCAACGCGATCACTTTGCAAGCGGCCCAGCAAATGAGCTGCTTCTTCTCGAACGTAGGGCTTTTCTTCTTCGCTTAAGACCCGCTGCAACAATCGGAGATCCCAATCTTGCTCCATGAGCTTGTTGTAAAAGCCATTGCATCCGTGGCCATTCCAGTAAAGCTCCCCATCTTGACAAAAGCTCATCTTCAAGCGTGCGTACCAAGTGGTTAAGGTTTCGCCCAATCCTTTTTCGAGTCGTTTCCGAGCTTGCCGGAATGGGTGGGCGGTCCCTTTCATTTTTCCGATGCCAACCACGGCCAAGTCGCGTATTTCCCAACGCCCTCCCAAGTTTTTGATTAACACTTCGCCAAGAAAACTTCCAAGGAGGGTGACGGCTAAATCTGAAGCCCTTCTTTCTTTAAAAAAAAGGGATAGTAGCATATCGGTTGTGTAGAGAGAATGTTCGGAGTAATCAAGTTTTAGGTCAAACTTTTTTTCAACGGTGGAAACAAATTTTTTTGCCGATTCTTTCAAGCGACAAAGCAATTCTTCGTTGTGCTTTGCAGCTTGCATACTCATGGTAAATCCCTCTGAGGCAAAAATGAGCGCCTCAAAGCGCGGGAGCTGAGTTCTATCGGACCTACCAATTCCCTACACTTCCCCTTGATGGAATGGACCCGCTTGAAGAGATCACCGTTTTCAGGGGTAAGCCCTGAACAGAGAAAGACTCGACCACATCAAGTCTTTCTTCCCTTCAATCTTTCAACTTCGAATACAGGCTTCGAACTCCTGTCCAAGAGGCCGCTTGGAGCCTCTCTATTCTTAGCTCTTACCTCTTCCCCAAGACTTTCATGATGAAGTTCATCTTCCGAATTGTTCATAAACATTTTACAATTGGAAACGTTATCCACAGATCAAATCGTACGCTTATGGTGTAAACTCTACAGTATAAATAAAACGGCGGATCAGGAGAAAAATCATACTTCGCATTAATCAAGCTTATACAACTCAAGCGGACTTTTTTTCGGAGTGGCTGACTACCCAGCATGCAAAGCTCGGCAACTCACCTGAATTTTGCCTCAAGTGTCAGGCGGACTCCCTGACGGTAACCAGGTGGAAAAGAGGTAGACTTCCCCCACTCGAAAAACTCCCCTCAATTGCGACCGCCACGCATTCTTCCTTAGAAGAAGCGGCTGGAGTGCATCTAGCCACCCAACTTAGCCGTTCTAGCTCCAGAGAAGCTCTGCTTGCCGACAACCTCCGTGTAACGACCCAAGCGGTTCTTAGGGAAGCCCATTGGGAAATTGCCTCCAACACCCTGGGAATCATGCTGAGAAAGTGGCGTGCCGATAATCCTCAAAAACAAGTGGCAAGGCACGCCGCAATTTCCGCGCGATTCGTCTCTCAAAACGAGCTTGGCCAGCACTATGGTCGGCTCGAAACACTCACAGCCATGGGTCGTCACTTTGGAAAACCACTCCCTTACGTTCTTGGGGCATCCGTGGTGGGCTATGTCGCAAGAAAATTTGCAGATCCAGCGCTTAATCTTCGGGGGACTTTTGACACTGCTCTAAGCATCGCGAGACGGGAAATCAAGCATGTTCGAACAGCTAATTCTTTAGGGAACACATTAATGACCGCGAGAATGGAGGAAGGAAAAACCATTGTAGAGATGGCGTCTGTGTCGAACGTCGACAAAAGCGCACTCTGTGCGATGGAAAATGGAAAACGGTTTCCCGATTCCCTCGCTCTTACTCGCTTGGCCGAGTCTCACAGAAGGCCGCTCTCCGTTTTGACGAAGCTCTTGGTGATTAGCCATGGAGCCCATCAGTATGGGGATCTTAATATTGATCTTGCAGCGATTTTCCGCGGTGGCGCTCGCATTTTAAGGCAAGAAGTAAAAAGATTTCGGGAGCCAAGACTTTTCGGGAATTTTCTCAAAGCTGAGCGCGGGGAAAAAAGTTTAGCCGAGATGGCACGCACGATTGGCATCTCAGAGGACTGGCTTTCGTTATTAGAAAAGGAGGAAGGCTACCCCGATCGTGAAACCCTCGTTGCCTTTGCTCGATGTTTCCACCGGAGAATTGAAGAAGTGGTCACCCGACTCTTTACGGCAAAAATACTGAAAGAGTACGGCAACTTGCCTGTTGATTTAGCACGGGTCTTTGACCAGGCAGCTGAATCTGTCCCCGAGGAAGTTACGATAATTGAAGGAGCCAATCCCCTTGGAGACTTCCTCAAAACATCGCGGGACAGAAGCCAACAAAGTATGGCCCTTCTACTCCGTACATCAGAAACACGCTATCGTAATCTCGAGAAGAAGAAGGAAGACCCAACCCTGCAGGACTTGATGTTTTTATCCGCCTTCTTCAAGAAGCCCCTTACAGACCTTGTTGCGCGATTTATGGTTGGACATGTCACACAAACGTACGGCCTCCTTTCTCAAACGAGAGAAATTCTTCAATGTGCCGCCGATATCGCTTTACACGAAGTCTTCTCTCCTCCAACTTTAGGCGTGATTGGAGTCTCGGAACTAGGCGAGCCGCAAGTACTCGATGCTCATCACAAGAGTATTGCTCAATTGGTGGGACAATACGCCTTCATGCCATTGGACCTCCAACCCATGATTGAAATCGCCCTGTCTCACTTTGATTCTGCCAAGGTCGGGACCGGAGCGAAACATGGCCAAGCGCAGATTGAAGCCAGGGAAAGACTTCGCGTTGCAAATACATGAGAGGAACCTGCTTCCGAATTGTTCACAAAAAATTTACAATCTCATGAGTTATCCACAACACAAAATTTTTTAAATCGTGTATAATTTAATCAGCGATTTTTTGTAAAAAGGGAGAGAACAGACGATGATCGATCCAGTTGAACGACAAATCCATATTGCAGCAGCACGTTCAGGCGGCTGCCCATCTCAAGTACCAAGCTTTGGTTTAGATCGTACGGCAAGCGCTGCGTCGGAAAGGCGGCATTCCGACCAACAAGCATCCTTGGATCCCGGCGACACTACCACGGTGCCAAAAAAGGTAGACAAAAAGTGATAAAAGAACTGGTCAAATCACTCTTAGGCAGGAGCGGATCCCCGTTGGATCGTTCGCCGAGAGTAGCTTCTGAGAATGGGGGCGCTCATTCAGCTGCCAATGGAACCAACGGTTCCTCGCAACAAGCGTCCCCGGACCCCCCCGACACCACAGCGATATCAACCAATGGAAATGGAGACTACAATGGGATTGAAGCGATTCTTCCTCTTGAAACCCCATCCTTATCGACGGATCTCGGTGCAAATGCTCAGAGACCTGGCCTTGAAGAATTTATTTTACTGGGCGAAGTCCCGCCCCCATCCTTATCGACAGATCTTGGTGCAAATGCTCAGAGACCTGGCCTTGAAGAATTTATTTTACTGGGCGAATTACTGCGCGAAGTCCCCCCCCCATCCTCAACTCCAAATTCAAATGGTACGGCTCACGGCGCTTCTGCAGGGCAAGCCGAACCAAGCTCCACAACAGCTCCTGTCAATCGAGTCAAGCTCCAGCTTACCCGCTGGCTTCCACAAATGTACGGCATCGTTGAAAAGGCGGCTATTCACTACGAAGTCGATCCCCTCCCCAACCCTGGCCAAGGTGAAGCAATCCAAGTCTCTAATCCGAGACCTTTGATCACCGCAGTGGAACTTCGACTTAGATCCGGCGCCTTACTGATGGGATATCCGGAGAAGAAAAAAACGGAGACAACCCCTCGAGTCGAGCCTCGACTCGAGATAAAGTATGGAAATGAAAAACCGTTGATTTACGACCGAGCTTCTCTCACGCTGCCATTTGAGAATGAGGATGACCGAGACCAGCTCAAACTCTTTTTTGGACTCTCTGGAGCAGAAATTGGAACCTTCGTTTCCAACAGAGCAAGTTTCTTTACGTTAGCCGCTAACGATGTCTCGCAAACCCTAAGCATGGATGGAGACAAGAACATCAAAGAACACAAATCTCAAGGAGGAAAGGATGCTGGTGTACCCCTGGGTGATGGCCGAATCTTGATCACCTCCGGTGAAACGGCAATCGTTTACAGGCCACTTATTCCTGATGAATGGCTTGTGTGGGATCAGACTGCACAACCGCACAAAAAGGTTATCGTCACCTCCTAGCCGGGGAGGAACTTTTCCCCTTTTTGGGAATCCATTCTGTCGCAATGGTTGAACTTTTACCTTTCCCAGCAGTTCATTATAATTTTGAGTCCGCAGACTTAGGTCGGGCGATCGCGCCTCCGTACGATCAAATCTCACCGGAGATGCAAGACGAGCTGTACCGGCGAAGCTCACACAGCTTCGTCCAACTCATTTTCGGGAAAATTCTCGACAATGACACTGAGGGAAGCAATCGTTACACCCGTGCAGCCGATTCTCTCACCGCTTGGCTTAAAGACCGTATCCTCGTCAAGGAGGATGAGCCTGCCTTTTTTCTTTACGAACAGAATTTCTCCCTGAAAGATAGCACCACATTTACCCGATTGGGGCTTGTGGGAATCATGCGGCTGGAACCCCTTGGAGCTGGCGTTCTCCCTCATGAACAAACCTTTGCAAAACCAAAAGAAGACCGCCTGAACCTCATGAAAGCCACCAAAGCCAACTTCGAGCATGTCTTTTTCTTGTATGATGATCCTCAGCACTTTATCCGTCAGATGGCATCCAGCTACCGCTTGAAACAGCCTATCCTGACCTGCAGGGATGATCAAGGCACAACACACTCCATCTGGATGGTTCGAGAAAGTGAAGCCCTAAAAAACGTGGCGTGGTTTTTTAAAGAGAAGAGGCTCCTGATCGCGGATGGGCATCATCGTTATGAAACAAGCCTTACCTATCAGGACGAAATGAAAAAAATCTGGTGTGACTCAACCTCGGACGATGCACCCTTCAACTATCGGCTTGGGACCTTTGTGAGCTTGCAAGATCCAGGGCTCGTGATCTTGCCGACACATCGAGTTCTTCGACCCCTCACGCCGGAGCAAGGCGCAGCTCTCGAGAAGGAACTCCCCGGTTACTTTACGATGGCTGACTATCCAAATCTCGACTCTCTTCACACGGAGTTGAAATCCAAGAAACATGCGTTTGGATGGATCACGGAAAATCGATATCGCCTTTTGATTTTGAAAGACTCCTTTGATCTCAGAAAAGAATTTCATGAAACTCCGGCTGTCCTTCGAGAGCTCGATGTCTTTGTTCTCCAGCAATTAATCTTTGATCGGATTCTCAATCTCCCCCATGACAAACTGGACCAAATCATCAGCTTTGTTCGTTGGCCCGAAGACGTGATGAAGCTTATTCAGTCGGGTTCGCATCAAATGGCGTTTCTCCTCAATCCGGCAAAGCCCGCGGATGTGAAAGCCGTGGCTGAAGCGGGAGAAAAGATGCCACACAAGTCGACCGACTTCTACCCCAAGCTCTGGTCCGGCTTACTGTTTTACAAAATGGAGTTTTAGGGACAACATGAGTCTAGAGAAAATCTCGAGCATGTGTATGAGCTCCTTCACCAAGGGACTTTTCGTGGAGCCTCTCATTCCCAATCAAGCCCCAATCAGCCTTGATGCTACACTCGAGGCTACGAGAATATTGGATTTGTCTTACAAATGGTCAAAAGCTTTTGATGACCCGAGGGAAAAAGGAACCATCAGAATCTTACTTGGACTCAAGAGGACAGCTCCATCGGAAGCTGTCGAAGCCAAAATTAGAAATGAGTTAAGGGCTGTCCTCCGGAAGGGTGCTGGCCTCACGAGAAATAGCCCTGTTTCTGAAGTAGCAGATGAATTGAGTCTTCAGCCGGATGCAACAGCAGGTAAAGTTTTACGGAGATTTTTCACCCGTGTTGGGGAATCCTTCCGCAGTCATATGGCAAACAATGAAAAGGCCTTAGCAGCTCATGTAATTTATCAAGCAGCAGGTGGCAGTTTAGCTGTGTTCACGTGGAAGTACCTTTCTGACAAAAAGCGCTAATACTTTGGGACTGAGGGGTCAATCTTGTCAGCCCAGCCGGTAATTCCACCCTTTAAGTTGCGTGCTTTTTGAAATCCCGATTTCCGAAGAAGGTCAACCGCTTTCGAGCTTCGACCCCCCGATTTGCAGTGGACAATCATTTCTTTCGTGCCATCGAGCTCTCCCAGTCGATCTGGGAGTTCTTTTAGCGGGATAAGCTTGGCTTCTGGGAAATGGCAAATCTCCCATTCGAATGATTCCCTAACATCGAGGAGAAAATAATCGGCTTTCTGTTCTCGCAGAGTCTTAAATGCTTCAAGCTCAATATCGAAATCGGTTCCCACGTTTGACACCTCCGGCTTCATGCCGCAAAATTGTTCGTAATCAATGAGTTTTGTAATCGTTCGATTTTCGCCACAAATTGGACATTTCGGATCTTTCCGAAGCTTTAATTCTCGAAACTTCATTTTTAGCGCATCAAACAAAACAAGTCGGCCGATCAAGGGCTCTCCTTGATTAAGAATAAGCTTGATTGTCTCAAGGGCTTGAAGCGTACCAACAATCCCGGGAAGAACACCGAGAACTCCACCCTCGGCACAGGATGGAACCATTCCAGGTGGCGGCGGCTCGGGATACAAGCAGCGATAGCACGGACCTCGCTTCGCGTCAAACACCGAAACTTGTCCTTCAAAGCGGAAAATGCTACCGTAAACATTTGGTTTTCCGGTAAGAACACACGCATCATTCACCAGGTAACGGGTCGGAAAGTTGTCGGTTCCGTCCGCAATAACATCATAATCTTTGAATAGCTCGAGGGCATTGGCTGAGCTCAATCGCGTTTCGTGAAGGTTAATCTTGACCCCTGGATTGATCCCATGGAGTCTTTTTTCAGCAATTTTAAGCTTCGATTTTCCGACATCTTCGGTGCTGTAAATCACTTGGCGTTGAAGATTCGAAAAGTCAACCACGTCAAAATCGACTAAGCCGAGCGTGCCAACACCGGCGGCCGTTAGATACATCGATAAAGGCGCGCCAAGACCACCAGCCCCGATGCAAAGCACCTTGGCTTTCTTTAGTTTGAGTTGGCCTTCAACGCTGACTTCAGGAATGCTAAGATGACGAGAATATCGTGTCAGCTCTTCCGGAGTCAAAGTTTCAGTCTTCTCTGTAATCATCACTCATTCTCCTAATTGAGATCCATTTCCAAAAAGCGAATGCCTTGTTGACATTCTGGAAATGGGACCTGGTCCCGATTAGCCTTTCACCGCTTTTTCTAGAACGTCCATGCCAAACATTAAATCCTTTTCTTCGGTCACCAAAGGAATCAACATTCGAATCACATTTCCGTAAAGACCTGCCTTGGCGATCAACACCCCTTGATGCATGGCTTCTTTGATCATTTTCGCTGTCTCTTCGGAAGCGGGCGCTTTGGTCTTTCTGTCCTTCACAAATTCCATGGCCACCATGGCACCTATTCCACGGACATCTCCCACAATCTCATGTTTTTCTTGGATGACACTAAACCGATTCTTCATGAGAAGCCCTAGCTTCTGGGCTCTTTCCAAAAGCTTTTCTTCTTTCATGACGTCGAGGACAGCCAAAGCAGCGGAGCAACCAACTGGATTTCCCACGTACGTTCCACCAATTTGTCCATCGGCAATCGTATCATAAATCGAAGACAATCCGATGACGCCACTCAAAGGCAATCCTGAAGCCAATGATTTTCCGATGGCGATGAGATCGGGTTCAATGTTCCAGTTTTCGATGGCAAACATCTTTCCCGTTCTTCCAATGCCGGATTGAACTTCATCCGCGACCATGACAATTCCATTCTCTTTCGTAAACTTGCGAAGTC
>JABDET010000040.1 GCA_013286945.1 Candidatus Melainabacteria bacterium | reverse complement strand
AGGCTTTCTTTGGCGGCAGCCAGGCTGGGGGTGGGTCGCGGTTTGGAATGAGGAGCGAATCTCCCCCGCAAAATTATGAAATCGAGATTGGTCTTGAAGAGGCGTATCATGGGGCTTCAAAAACTTTTTTCATCCCAATCGTAACCCGGTGCCCGAAGTGTGGCGGTAAGGGAACAGTAGGGCGAAGCCTTTGTCCCCAATGCCGAGGGGAAGGCCAGGTTCAGGAAGAGAAAAAAATAGAGGTAAAAATTCCTAAGGGAATTCGGGAAGGGCAAACGCTTCGCTTGCGACCCGATGGGCAAGAAATCTTTCTTACGATTCGATATCTTCCCCACCCGTTGTTTAAAGTTCAGAAAAATGGGGATCTTTCTTGTGAGATGCCTGTTCCTTTTTTGGATTGCATTTTGGGTGGCGAATTGGACATTCCAACACTCCAAGGTAAAACGGTCATGAAAATTCCGCCGCTGACCCAAAGTGGGGTCACCCTAAGGCTAAAGGGGCTTGGGATGTCTTCAACCGGAAAAAATTCGGATCTCTTTGTGGCGATTAAGGCGGTGCTTCCGATACGCCTGGATGCGAAAGAGAAGAGTTTGTATGAAGAGCTAAAACGAATGAGTGAGACAAAAACGAGGGCCAAAGTATGAGTGCCGAAAAACATGACGAACCACTTTACGTCATTAGCATCGTAGCCAAAATGGTGGAAATGCACCCTCAAACCATTCGCCACTACGAGCGCATTGGCTTTGTTAAGCCCTCGCGAACACAAGGGAAGATGCGTTTGTATTCGCGTAAAGATGTCGAAAGTCTATCACGCATTGCTCACTTTACCCGCGACATGGGGGTTAATCTTGCCGGGGTTGAAGTCATTTTGAGACTTTTGGAGGAAATGGAAGAATTGCGGCGCCAACTCGAGCGTGAACTGAACGAAGAAGTGAGAGAGAATTCTCCTAATCGACAACGGAGAGCTAAATCATGATGCGTTTTGATCGATTTACCGAACGTGCACAAGAAGCCATCCTGGCAGCTCAAGCCAAAGCGGAAAAAGCTCAGCATACCCAGCTTGAATCCGAGCATCTTCTCCTCGCGCTCCTGAATCAATCGGAGGGGGTTGTTCCGGCACTCTTGGAGAAAATCGGGATTTCTCCTGGTGTTATCCGCCAAGATCTCGAATCGGCGATTGAAAGCTTTCCAAAATCAAGTGGAGGACCTTCCAATCTTGTTTTGAGTCAACACACCCGAAACGTGTTTGATTGGGCTTTCCAATCAGCGGAGCGGCTGAAGGATAGCTATGTTAGCAGCGAGCATTTGCTCATGGGGGTACTGCATGAAGCCAATTCCCCAAGTTCCAAGAGCCTGCGCAAGCAAGGGCTAACAGAGGAGAAGATTTTATCTGCGCTTAAAGGGATTCGAGGTTCTGCGCGTGTGGATGACCCTTATGCGGAATCGAAATACCAAGCCCTTGAAAAGTATGGACGAGATCTTACTTTGCTTGCCCAACGTGGGAAGCTTGATCCGGTCATTGGCCGGGACGAAGAAATTCGCCGGGTCATTCAAGTGTTAAGTCGCCGAACGAAAAACAACCCAATTCTGATTGGTGAACCTGGCGTTGGAAAGACCGCCATTGTCGAAGGACTTGCCCAGCGGATGGTTTCCAACGATGTCCCTGAAACGCTAAAGAACAAGCGACTGATTCAGCTCGATATTGGCGCTTTGGTTGCGGGAACCAAGTTTCGGGGAGAATTCGAAGAACGACTCAAATCGGTTCTCCGAGAAATCCTAGAATCGCAAGGCCAGATTGTTGTGTTTATCGATGAGATTCACACGATTGTGGGAGCCGGGGCTGCCGAGGGTGCGGTGGATGCGGCAAACATGTTAAAGCCGATGCTTGCCCGTGGTGAGCTTCGATGCATTGGTGCGACAACGCTGGATGAGTACCGGAAACACATCGAAAAAGATCCCGCTTTAGAACGCCGTTTCCAACCCGTGTTTGCAGGAGAGCCAAGCGTTGAAGACACGATTGCGATCTTGCGTGGCTTAAAAGGGCGATATGAAACGCATCACGGGGTTAAGATCAACGATTCGGCGGTTGTGGCCGCAGCCACCCTTTCTAACCGTTACATTTCAGATCGCTTTTTGCCTGATAAGGCCATTGACTTGATTGATGAGGCCGGCTCTCGACTCCGAATGGAAATCGACAGCATGCCCCTTGAAATCGATGAGGTCGAACGCAAGCTTCGTCAACTGGGGATTGAGAAGGAAGCTTTGAAAAAAGAAAGCGATGCTGCTTCTCGAAAGCGCCTTCAAAAAATTGAAGAAGAGATGGCCAATCTCACCGAAAAATCGAATTCGCTTAAAGCACACTGGATGAAAGAAAAAGAAGGGATTCAAAAGATTCAGCAGTTAAAAGATGCGATTGAAAAGACAAAGATTGAAGCAGATCGCGCAGAGCGTAGCATGGATCTGGCCAAAGCCGCTGAGTTGCGTTATGGAAAGATCCTGACCTTGCAAAAAGAGCTTGATGCAGCGAATGATGGTTTGGCTGAAATTCAAAAAGAGGGCCGGATTTTGAAAGATGAAGTTGACAGTGAAGACATTGCTGAGGTTGTCAGCAAGTGGACTGGTATCCCGGTTCAAAAGATGCTTGAAGGGGAGCTTCAAAAGCTTTTGAAGCTGGAAGACAAGATTCACGAACGCGTGGTGGATCAGGAAGAAGCGGTGCATGCGGTCAGTGATGCGGTGCGCCGTGCGCGATCAGGATTGGCCGACGTGAATCGCCCGATTGGGAGTTTCTTGTTTCTCGGTCCAACCGGTGTGGGAAAAACGGAGCTTGCGCGGGCTTTAGCCGAGGTCCTGTTCAGCGATGAAAAGGCTGTTGTAAGGCTGGACATGAGTGAATACATGGAGCGGCACGAGGTCGCGAAACTCATCGGAGCTCCACCTGGATACATTGGTCATGATGAAGGGGGTCAATTGACCGAGGCGGTTCGCCGTCGTCCTTATCGTGTGATTCTCTTTGATGAAATCGAAAAAGCGCACCCGGATGTTTTTAACATTTTGCTTCAGGTTTTGGATGAAGGGCGATTAACCGACAGCCGTGGGCGAACTGTTGATTTCAAGAACACGTTAATCATCCTAACCAGCAATCTGGGGAGTCAACTCATCCGAGAGCTCACCGAGAAAAAAGTTCCGTATGAGAAAATTCGGGACGAGGTGATGAAAGAATTGTCCCAACATTTCCGCCCTGAATTCCTAAATCGGTTAGATGAAATGATCGTGTTCCATCCACTGGGAGAAAAAGAGATCATCCAAATTGTTGACTTGCTCTTGAAGAAGCTTGCGAAGCAGATTCAAGAAAAGGGCTTTATTTTGCGTGTGAGCGACGGGGCGAAGCGATTTCTCGCCAAGGAAGGATTTGACCCTGTTTTCGGTGCCCGTCCATTGAAGCGAGCAATTCAGCAATACATTGTGAACGCGCTTGCCAAAGAAATGCTCGCCGGCAAGTACGTTCCAGGTGACGAGATCGCGGTGGACGAACAAGAAGGGCTTCTCGTCTTCCGAAAGCGCGAAGCCGTGGGAGCGAAGTAACGCGAAGAATTTCTCAAATTTTAGAAAAAAAACGTGAAGGCCATCTGTGTTCTTGGCTCAAGCGCGTGGTTGAGCCCATTTTAATGCCAGTTTCTTCTGATGTTGGGCACAGTCTCGCAAATAGAGATTGATCAGGTTTTGATAGGGCATATCGAGTTCATTTGCCAGATCTTTGAAGTAGGCCACAGTTCCTTGATCCAGACGAATGGTGATAGGCTGTTTGAGCCTGGGAATGTACGGATTCTTTTCCCCTTTTATCTTCGAGAAATCATATTGTGTTCTCATGGCTTCACCTCCGATAATTCCTTGCCTCATTTTGAGTTGCCTTTCGGGCTGAGATGATTCGGATCACTGTCTCGTTTTTTCTGAAACAATGGCAGACAACGAGGACGCGAAGTTTGTAGCTCACGCCAAGCATGATGAAGCGACCTTCATCATCCGAATGGTCGGGGTCAAAGAATCGCAGGGCGTACTCATCAAAAAATATGGTCTGGGCTTCTTCAAAAGAGACGCCATGTTTTTTGATATTCTGCCTGTTCTTCTATTCATCCCACTCGAAACGCAATTGCTCCATATGTACTCTATATGTACATTGTACATTAGTTCGTAGATGAAGTCAAGTCCATTTTAAAAATTGCATCTTTGGGGACATTTCCCACATTGATTTCGATCAATGTTTAAGCCATTTCACTTGATTGTGCCCCACTTTCAATCGTTGTGAGCGGTTTTGGAATTGACCGAAAGTCATGAATTGTTAACCTTGGCAAGGGGTTTTAGCCTTGCACATCAAGCTCCAGCCATAATATCATAGATTAAACGCCTACAATCATGGGATGAATCGACCATCATAAGCTACCGCTAACATGGGAGATTCAAGCCGAAGAAGTGCAACGATGAGGAGGTTCTTGTTTATGAGATTGAACGAATTACAGAAGGCTGTGCTACGCGTGGGAATAGTCTATGAGGGAGCAGGAAAGTCGCTTTCGCTACCGGCATTAACGTCAGAGGTTGCACAGAGTACGGGAGAGTCATATTCTTCCGAAGCTGCGTCGGACGCCGCCAATCATGTTTCAGCTTTCTTGTCAGAGCGAGCCAAACAGTCACCAGAAAGGTCTGAACATAGAGTCGCCTTGTCCAATATCCTTTCAATGCGGGAGTCAACACCGGCCAAGAAAGTTCAGGATCCGAAGCCCAACATTGAACAAGCTCAAGTGACGCTTCAAACATTTGACGCCTCTGGTCGCGAGGTGCCCTACACCAGTCCTGACGCGATGCGCCATAGAGCAACGCTTCATCTAGGAAACTACAGCTTGTCCGAAGCGGAAGCTCCGATTCCATTTAACTATAGGCTTGATCCCAACCTTCGAGAAGCCAAAGGTGGAGCGGAGATCCGAGGAGATTATAGTTTTGAGGTTGATAGAACAAAGTTTTACCGTTCGCTTAGGGAATTGGAAGAAGCTCACGGTAAGGGAAAAGTAAATGCTTATGCGGTTGGAGTTGCGGAAAAACTATTGCGCAGCGAAGGCAAAACACTTGCCGCTTTCTATAATAAAGATGGCAGTGTCAGTTACGATATTCAAGTAGAACCATTTAACGCAAAGAAAGATGATTATTCTGTTCGTGTTGTCCACACGTATGACTGGGGGGTTAACGCCGGCTGGGGTGGCTACTTTCTTAATGTCATTCCGGCCTTCCCTTCGAATTCCGAAAATAGTTGATGATTGGTTCTTGAAATTAGGAATTCCTAAGATTCGATGAACTTTACTTCACGCTCGCGTAATCGTTGTTGTTGATCCCGGCGGCTTTTCGCAAGACGTCAGCTTTGTTGATTCGCTCCCACGGGAGATCGAGCTCAGGTCGGCCGAAGTGTCCATAAGCGGCTAATGGCAGATAAATTGGGCGTCGAAGCTTTAAATCGCGGATAATGGCTCCTGGTCGCATGTCAAAGTGCTCCTTGACGAGCTTCGCGATTTTCTCTGGGTCGATTTTTTCGGTTCCAAACGTGTCGACAGCCACGTGCATCGGGTGGGCAACGCCGATGGCGTAGGAGATGGCAATCTCACATCGATCAGCAAGTCCAGCGGCCACGATATTCTTGGCCACATAACGCGCCATGTAGCTTGCAGAACGGTCGACTTTGGTGGGGTCCTTTCCGGAGAAAGCGCCACCGCCATGTCGTCCCATACCACCATACGTATCCACAATGATCTTCCGTCCCGTTAGGCCAGTGTCACTCAAAGGGCCACCAATGACAAATCGACCAGTCGGATTGACATAGATCTTCGTTTTTTTGTCGAAGAGTTCTTCGGGGATAACCAACCGGATGACCCGTTCAATCACGTCTTGCCGGATAACATCCAATGGAACTTCTGGTTGGTGTTGGGCACTTAAGACAATCGCATCAACTCGAACCGGTTTCTCCCCGGCGTACTCGACGGTGACTTGAGATTTTCCATCAGGTCGAAGATAAGGAAGATCATTGTTTTTTCGAACCGCAGAAAGCATTTGTACGAGTCGGTGCGCCAAGGTAATGGGAAGGGGCATGAGTTCAGGAGTTTCGTTGCAGGCATAGCCAAACATCATTCCTTGATCACCAGCGCCAAGCGACTCGACGGAGTCGTTCACCATCTCCCCTTGTTTAACTTCAAGTGCTTTGTCGACCCCCATCGCGATATCGGGAGACTGCTCATCAATCGAGAGGCATATGCCACAAGTGATGGCATCCATTCCTGCGGTCGCATCAAGGTAGCCAATCTTTTGGACGGTTTGTCGGATCACTTTGTTCATATCGACGTACGAGTCGGTGCTGATTTGACCACAGACATGGATCATTCCAGTCAAAACAAGAGTTTCACAAGCCACTCGACAATTGGGGTCGCGCTCAAGAATGGCGTCTAAGATCGCATCGGAAATTTGGTCAGCCACCTTATCGGGATGGCCCTCAGTTACGGATTCAGAAGTAAAAAAACGTTGAGAATTCTTCACAATATCCTCCTTGGCTTCCTTGAGAAAACTTGAAAAACTCTAGGTTATTCGCTTTCTTTCGCAATTACCCTTTCCACAAGGCCTCGTCACGTGTTGGGGGTTGTGTGTTTTTCGAATTCGCCGACCGCTTCGATCGCTTGGTCCAAGTCATGGTCGGTAACAATGCCGACGCAAACACTATCAATGAATGATTGAGAAAGGTTGTACTGAATGCTTTCCTTGGCGCGATCGCGCAGACGCCCTTCCCCAATGGTTTTCATGACCAAGACCCCTTTGCCATTCTTATGAGCTCGTTTCAAACATCGAGAATACCACTGTATGCTGGCATCCATGTGAATTTCGTATTTGTTGAAGTTGGTGAGGATGACATCAAGTTCTGGATGATCCACGGCTTTCTCCAAGACATGAATGGTGTGAGTGCTGAGACCAATGGCTTTAATCTTTCCGTTCTTCTTGGCCTCCATCAACCCTGGCAAAGCGTCGTTCATTCGCCGTTCGAATGCATCGAGAGAATCGACCGAGTGAAAAAAATAAAGATCCATATACTCTGTTGAAAGTTCGCTCAGGGATTGATCAAGAACACGCAAGGCTTCCGTGGCATTACCACCGTAGGTTTTCGTGGAGATGATGAGCTTCTCCCGAGGAATTCCTTCCATGGCAAGGCGAACGTGACGATGAATGTGATAATCGTCGGCGGTATCCCAGAAATTGATTTGAGCCTCAAAAGCACGCTTTAAAATGGTCGCATATTTCTGGGGAGCCACTTTTTCCTGTAGACAGCCGGTCTTGAAATCCCAAGAACCGGTACCGAGAAATAACCGGGGAACTTCAATTCCGGTTTTTCCTAAGTGGATGTGCTGCATCGACCCTCCATTACACGCTTCACCAACGAGAACGGATGACGCGGAGCTTGCCAAACAAGAGAGGAGAGTTTAGAGAGAGCATTTTTGCAGCCGCAAGTCCTGCCGCTTGGGGATCAAGGACGGTGGTGCAACTCAGCCCTGACGGGAGATAAAGTGAGCTTAAAAGTTCTTCTCCCGAAAACTTCTCTGAAAGGGCTGGGCAATTGATCACAGGGAAGGTGGTGTTTCCATCGGTTACGGGCCCGAGGCCATTTGAGCGGCCTGCTACAGCAATAAAGACAATGGGCTGTCCAAGCCCGTCGGCTGCCGAAATTTTTTCAAGAAGCTTACGGGTGGTCTTGTGAGCGGAAGCCACCATCGTATCATGAGGGACTTCAAGTTTCTCTAAGATTTCAATCATCGGGCGAATAAACGATTCGTCACTTTTTGATCCAAGCAAGATCATTACTTTTCCTTGGACAGGGGTCATAAATTGTCGCGTGGCTTCTGCCACTTCACGATAGTTGGCCTCAATGGCAAGAAGTGCTTCCGGAGTAACCTTGTCGAGATTTCGGTAAACCTGCTTGTCTTTCATCTTGGCTTTTTCGCCATGGGGCCACACCCGCCAAGAATCATTGTCAATCACATCTGAAAGAATGAGGGTTCCTTCAGGAGAAAAGCCAAACTCCACTTTGAGATCAACCAACGTGACGTCTCCGAGTGCCCAAGCTCTTTCCAAAAGCTCAAAGATAAGCCTGCATTGATTTTCCATCATCTCGAGATTGTCCCGCGTGATCGGCTTTTTGTCTCGACTGGTGATCTTGTCGTGAAGAATGGTGTACGGCTCCATGAATGGATCATGGTTGGCATCATCTTTCAGAAAAAACTCAACGAGCGGAGGATTAAAGGGAGACTTTTCTGGAGTCCCAGGGTGGCGTTTGAGATATGACCCAAATGCAAACCGACGGGCCACCACTTCAAGGGGGATCATGTCACATTGTTTGGCAAGAAACGTTCTTTCATCTAACGTTTCCACAAAGTGAGTTTGCATTCCGCACGCATTAAGAAAAGCAAAGACGTTGCACGTGGTTTGGTTGGCGTGAATCCCTTTTCTGACGATCTCGTCTTTTTTTGCCCCATCACCAGCGGTAATGCTGTCCTTACTTCGAATAAGCACGAGGCCAGGTTTATCCGAGGAAAGAATGACTTTGGTTTTGCCTTCAGCCAAATTATCTTGAACTTTCATTTTTGGTGGACCTCCCAAATAAGCTACTTAATTATTAATGTTTGAAGCCCCGAATCCCTTTGGTGCTCACGAGCGCTACCCCATGTTTGTTGCACAGGGCGATGGTTTCCCCGTCGCGGATTGAGCCTCCAGGATGAATGATCGCTTCCACCCCGGCAGAAATCAAAACCTCCGGGCCATCGGCAAAGGGGAAGAAGCCATCCGAGGCAGCGCTTGCCTTCTTTGCTCTTCCCCCCGCTTTTTCGACCGCCAACTTGCATGCTCGTACGCGATCCTGTTGGCCCACCCCAGCGCCAACAAGCTGCTCATGGTTGGCAATCACAATGCTGTTTGACTTCGACTCCTTGGCGATTCGCCACGCAAACAGAAGATCTCGCCATTGGCTTTCGCTTGGCTTCTTTTCTGAGACGACCTCTAATTCGCTTCTCAGAAGAAGGTGACGATCCGGTTCTTGCATCAGGATTCCCCCACGTATTTTTTTGATGTCTGTCTCCGTGGGCATGCTGGCGGTTGCAAGTGTCGGGTTGACCAAGAGAATCAAGTTTTTCTTGTTTTTTGCGAGGGCGTCTTGGGCAGACTCCTCGATTCCTGGAGCCAAAAAGATTTCGACAAACTTCTTTTCCTGTAAAAACTTCTGTATCAAGGATGAGGAAATGGGTCGATTCAAAGCAACGATTCCACCAAAGGCGGCCACCGGATCCCCCTGCCACGCTTTTTCGAAAGCTTCTTCAAGAGTTTCTCCCATGCCGACTCCGCAAGGGTTCGTATGCTTAACAATGACACAGGCTGGTTGGTCAGCGTCGAGTGAAGCTAATACATTAATGGCAGCATCACCGTCAAGGAAGTTATTAAAAGAAAGTTCCTTTCCACTCACCTTCCTGAATCGGGCTAAGGAGAGTGGGTCAGGATTTTCAGACCATAACGCAACTCCTTTTTGTTGCGGATTCTCGCCGTATCGAAGCGGGGTGGCGTTCTCGAATCGAAGTCGAAGAATCGGCTTCTTCATCTGTTCTTGAAAGTAGGTGTCGATGGCTGAATCGTAATCAGCCGTGAGCTTAAAGGCTTTAGCAGCAAGTTCAAGTCGTGTTTCGATCGGAATGGGTTGCCCGGTTTGGAGATGCTTGCACACTGCGGGATAATCGTCTGGATCAACCAACACGAGGACATGATGAAAATTTTTGGCGGCAGCCCTCACCATGGCCGGTCCACCGATATCAATAAGCTCGATGGCTTGCTCCAAAGGAAGCTTTTCCTCGAGGGCTTTGTGAAATGGATAGAAATTACAGACCACCACATCGATGGGAATCAAGTGAAGGGCCTTTGCTTCCTCCTGGTGCTTTGGATTGCTTCGATCAAACAAGATGGAAGATTCCACTTGAAAACTCAAGGTTTTCATCCGTCCGTCAAAAGCCTCGGGGTTTCCGGTGATCGATTCAACAGGGGTTATCCTTAACCCAGATTCCTGGATAAATTTGGCGGTACCCCCTGAACTTACAAGCTCGTAGCCACTTTCAGCCAGGGCTTTGGCAAGCTGTTCGAGTCCCTTCTTGTCATACACACTAAGCAGAGCACGTGGTTGATTCATGGTAGCAAAAAACAGTTCGTTGTGGGAGAGGAAATAATCCTTCAACCACCGAAGGCAGGTTTGATTTTTGCTTTCGGTGGGTATAGACGATTTTAGTAACAAAATCTAAAAAGGGGGCGAGATATGGATCGTCGTGAATTTGTAAAAGCTGCAGTAGCTCTTGCAGGAACGTTGGGGTTATCCCAAGCTTTAAAAGCTGGGACCCAGGCGGAGAAGACCATCATTAATCACCTCGTAGCACGAGGGGATATGTCGGATCTCGATATTCTTCAAGGTGCGGTTGCCGCAGAGTATAAAGCGATTTATGCTTACGGCTTTGCGCTCCAAAGCGGACTTTTAAAGGGGGAACCCAAGGAGCTTGCTAAGATTTTTCGGGCGAGTCACCAAGGGCATGAAGACACCTTGAGTGGAGCCATCAGGAGCATGGGTGGTACACCAGTACAAGCACAAAAGCAATACGACTTTGGGGTGAAAATAGCTACGGCATCCGATATTGCTAAACTTGCTTATTCCCTTGAGAGAGGAGCAGCACAAGCTTACTTAAATGCTGTCGATAGCTTGGAGAATGCGAAACTCAAGGATGCCGCTGCGCAAATCATGGCGGATGAGGTTCTTCACGCTACCACGTGGTACAAGCTTGTTGGACATCATCCTTTGGGTGGGTATAACCAGCTTCCAGCAAAACTGTAAAAGAGAGATTTCTAACAATTATTAATATTGCCAAGCCGTCAAGGTTTGGCAATATTATTTTAGGGGCGTTCTCCCAGAATGATCTCTTTTTCGAGGAGTTGGCCGTTTCGATAAAATTTGAGCAAGACTTTATCACCCACTTGGTGTTTTCGAATGGCTCTTGAAAGCGCGTCAGGATCGTTTACTTTTTCGCTGGAGAACTCGATAATGACGTCCCCTCGAGTGATTCCACTTCTTTCAGCGGGAGAACTTGGCATGGTCTTCATAACCAGCACACCGGAAGCAGAAGGAGACTTTACATAGCGGGCAATTTGTGGGGTGAGTGGCTCCATCGTAATGCCGATAAATGGCCACCGCATGTGTCCAGTCTTGATGAGCTCGGGCAGAACGCGTTTGGCAAGGTTAATTGGAATTGCAAATCCGATTCCTTGAGCAAAGGGGATGATCGCGGTATTTATGCCAATGACCGAGCCTGACAAGTCAGCCAGCGGCCCACCTGAATTCCCTGGATTGATGGCCGCATCGGTTTGCAAAAGATCTTGGTACTGCTTTTCTTCACCCGAAATCGATCGCCCCATGGCGCTTAGAACTCCAACGGTCACCGTGTTGTGGAATCCATAAGGATTTCCAATGGCCACGCACCATTCTCCGATTTGCAGGTGATCTGAATCTCCCAGAGTCGCCACGGGCAAATCGGCTGGAGGAGTGTTAATTTGCACGATGGCAAGATCAGATTGGGGATCGGAGCCGACGACTTTTCCGTCGAATCTCCGGTTGTCGGTGAGGGTTACCGTAATGTTCGTGGCCTTATGTATGACATGTTCATTGGTCACCACCAAGCCACTTTTTGCCACGATGACTCCCGATCCCGCTCCTTCTGTTTTGTAAGGCTGAGAAAAGGGGGTCATCGGAGTTTCACCAAAAAAATCTTTAAAAAAACGATCAAAGTCACCTGGAACCATCGGTTGAGAAATCAAAATCGTCGTGATGTTAACCACGGCTGGTCCAAGTCGTTTTACTGCACTAACAACGTTGGCTTTCTCGCTGTAAGTGATGGTAGGGGAATTGTTGAGAAAATTGATGGTTCCTCCGCTTTTCCCTTCGATCATTCTTGGAGCAAAATGAAGGGTCATGAGGGCCGCGCCTAAGGCAGCGATAAAAGCGATGAGAAAGTGTGAAACATGGTGCTTCCAGTTCATCCGACTTACTCGACGTCGATTCGGACAGATTTCCCCTTGCCGGATTTGGTTTTGGGTAACCGCAATTCAAGGGTGCCATCTTTGTACGTCGCTTTGATGTCACGGGGTTTTACGGGGTAGGGAAGGGGAATCGATCGCGAAAAAGTGCCGTAGTAGTGTTCTCGTAAGATGTAATCTTGATCCCCAATCTCTTTAGAAGGCCTTCGTTCACCTTTGACAATAATGTTTTCAGGCGTTGCCGTGATATCAATGTCCTTCGGGGTCATCCCAGGAATGTCCATCAGGATGTAAATCGAATCCTTGTTTTCGTAAATGTCGACTGAGGGTTGCCAAGAATCAGGAACCTGGACTCCTCGAACCGGACGTCCTGAAAACAAATCAGAAAAAAGCTCGTCCATGGTTTCTTTGATGTTCAGAAGATCGCGCATCGGAATCTTATCTTGACTGGTGTCCTCAGGAGAACCCCCGGATTTCGGATCATCGGCTTCAGGCAACGTCGTTCCTCCCTCAACTCACACAGCTAAATGGTTGTTGTCCTCTAAATTCCAGATGGATGAAGCATCCCCTCTTCGAAGTGTTGCACTTTGGCGTTGGGCCATAACCTTTCCAAGTTGTAGTAATCACGCTCGGTGGAATCAAAGATGTGAATAACCAATCCGTAGTAATCGAGCAAAATCCAAGAAGCATGTGGATAGCCTTCGATGCCGCGACGTTGTAAAGGGAAATCGTCCAAAGTTGCTTCGAGGCCTTGAGCTAAGGCTTTGGCATGAGTTTGAGATCGACTGGTCACCAAAACAAAATAGTCCGCTACAGCAGACGTTCCATCAAACTCAAGGAGCGCAACCTTCTCACCCTTCTTCTCAAGTGCCACCTGGCAAGCCAGTAGCGCTGCTTCACGTATTCCATCCAACGTGATGGCCATTATTCGTCCCTCCCAACAATGACCGTGATGTCAACCTGCCGCGGGTCTTGAGGAACGCTCAGGGTTGACCCACGTTGGAGAACTTTAGCCACAGATTCCCCTTCGCCTTGCCCCGTGTGGTCAACAATTTCTGTTTCAGTGTAGTCGAAGCGATCTGCATTTCCAACTCTGGCGACCAGGAACCCTTTGTTGCGTAATCTTTCAGCCACTTCTTGGGCTTTGCCCGGGATTCCAGAGCCATTGAGGACCTCGACACGAAGAAGGGAGGGGTTGGCATTGGAAGAAGCCGTAGGCTCTGGAAGCGTAAATTCACCCAACGTCTTTTGGGCTTGGCCGGGATCGAGATCGACGTAGCTGACCCAATATCGACCTTCCAGATAATCTTTGGGTATCGTGGGTAAGGTAAAAGTTTGCACACTCGCGATTCGCGTGCTCTTAAAGATGGAAGCTAAGGCAAAGAGTTGAGTAAACTTCAAATCAGTTTCAACGTTATCTTTAGCCACCTGAACAATTTTCGGTATGTCAGCTAAAACTGCAGGATCAGTGAACCGTTTTTGAATGGCTTTCACAACCTTTTGCTGGCGCTCGATCCGTCCATAGTCTCCGGTTTCATCATGTCGAAAACGAGAATACTCCGCCGATTTCTCCCCATTTAAATGTTGAAATCCTTTCTTAAGATGAATGTGCAAATTCCCCCAGCGATCGTCGTAGTCCATGTTTTTTTCAACGTCGACATCGATCCCCCCAATCGCATCCACAAGGTGTTTCAATCCCTCTTCTTTGATCCGGACATAATAATCAATTGGGATTTGAATCAGGTTTTGAACCACAGTTTCTGAGAGATGAGGACCGCCGATGGCGTAGGCGGAGTTTATCCGGTCATTCCCATCTCCTGGAATTTGAACGCGGGTATCCCGAGGGATGCTGAGCAACCTGAGTTTCTTATTCCTAAGGTCAAGCCGCGCTAGGATCATCGTATCGGAGCGCGAGTTCTTGGTGTACATGATGTCTCGATTGGTGTAATTGTAGTCAGTCCCAAGAATTAAGATGTACAAAAGATCCCGGTCTGGGAAAATGGATTGTGGATCAAAAGCCACGCGCATCGAGGTTTCCCATTTTGGCTCATGATCGGTGTAGCGTTGTTCCATACGAAGAGCAACGAACAGACCCACTCCGATTCCGAGAATGGCCATGAAGAATCCAATGAGCAAGATTCTCTTAAATGTTTTCAACGTTGATAAACCTCAGCATAAAGTTTTTCCTTCTGAATGTATTGTTCCACACTTTCAGGTACAAGATAGCGAATGCTTCTTCCTTTTCGAAGGCGATCCCGAATTTCTGTGGCGGATATCGAAACCGGTGCCATTTGTATTTCTTTTATCTTGTGAGAAAATCGAGGGGTGGTTTTGTTCACCTTTTCTCTTGCATTTTCCACGGTGTCCTTCCCTCGGGAAGTGAGAAGAAATCCGTCCAGAGCCTCTAGGAGATCATCAAAGCGAAACCACGAATGCTGAATTAAACTATCGGCTCCCCCGATAAAGTAATATTGATTTTCTGGATTTTGTTGTCGCAGCAATACAAGCGTGTCATAGGTGTACGAAGGGCCCTTTCGGTCAAGCTCGATTCGAGACACTCGAAAACAAGGATTCGAAAGGGTGGCTAAAATCGTCATGACATAACGCTGCGCGTCTTCCAAAAGCTCTGAGCCCGTAGAGTCTCGATGCGGTGGGACCGAGTTTGGGATGAACAAAACCAAGTCAAGGTTAAACTGTTCTCGTGCCGCTTCCGCGAGGAGAAGATGCCCGTAATGAATCGGATTAAATGTCCCACCCAGAAAACCAATGTTTTGGCCCATGGATCACTTCCGCGTTTTCCTGTGCTAGGCGTTTCGGATCGGTTTTCGCGAAGGTTGTTTCCGATGACGATCGCCATCCCGATCTCGACGCGCAGGGCCTCCGTAATGTGATCCTCCACGGTTGTCAGGTGGTTGATGCTCAGATCCACCTTCTTCTTCGCCCAGAAGCCCTTTTCGAGTAAGGTTGACCCGTCCTTGTTCGTCAATTTTAAGGACCTTGACATCCACTTCGTCGCCAACTTGGAAGGCGTCTTCCACCCTTTCGACATGGCCTGGACCAATCTGAGAAATATGCACCAGGCCTTCTTTTCCTGGGAAGATTTCGACAAAGGCGCCAAAGCCCATGATTCGTGTCACGCGTCCGTGATAGATCTTTCCAACTTCGACGTCACGAGTAATGTCTTCGATAAGGTTCTTTGCTTGTTCTGCTGCTTCGGCATTGGGTGTCACGATAAAAACTCGTCCATCATCTTCGATGTCAATCTTGACGCCGGTTTGATCGATGATCTTGTGGATCATTTTGCCGCCTGGGCCAATGACATCCTTAATCTTATCCGGATTAATGATCAAGGTAATAATGCGTGGTGCATACTTGGACAGATCTTGTCTTGGAGCGGGTAGAGCGGCATTCATCACTTCCAAGATTTGGTGGCGTGCTTCTTTCGCTTGATAAAGCGCTTTTTCTAGCACTTCCATTTCAACCCCGGTCAGCTTAATGTCAAGCTGCATCGCAGTGATGCCATCTTTGGTTCCAGCAATCTTAAAATCCATTTCACCCAAATGATCTTCAAGGCCCTGGATGTCGGTTAACACCACAAACTGAGGTCCTTGATGAACGAGCCCCATGGCAATCCCGGCCACCGCTTTTTTGAGCGGGATCCCTGCATCAAACATCGCGAGCGAACCTGAGCAGACACTGGCCATTGAGGTGGATCCGTTTGACTCAACGGCTTCACAAACCACGCGGATTGTGTAAGGAAATTCTTCTTTCTTAGGCAAGACGAACGAAAGCGCTCGTTCGGCTAATGCACCGTGGCCAATTTCGCGCCGGCCAGGGCCACGCATGGGCTTTACTTCACCCACGCTGTAAGGGGGCATGTAATAATGAAGCAAGAAGTGCTTCTTTTCTTCGGGAAGAAGTCCATCCAAGCTTTGCTCCTCGCTTGGAGCCCCCAAGGTGATGTTAGCCATGAGCTGGGTTTGACCTCGAGTAAAGAGAGCTGACCCATGGGTTCTTCGAAGAAATCCGACGGTGGCACTCAAAGGTCTGACTTCTTCCAATCGGCGTCCGTCAGGCCGTTTCTTTTCAGTAACAATCAAGTGGCGAAATCGTTCTTCGAGAATTGCTTCTTTGATGATTCCAAAGTCGGGTTTTTTCTCTTTTTCATCTTGAAGAAAAAGAGTGAGACGGTTACGGGTTTCTTCTGGATATTCAGCCAAGAGCTGAATCAAAGCTTCTTTATTCATCGCGTCTTCTGCCACGCTTCGTTCTTTTTTGTCCACAAGTCGAAGCACCTGGTCGATTTTAGGGGTGAAGTGCTTTCGCATAATGCTTTCGAGCTCTGCATCAAGCTTAACTACTGGGACTTCACGTTTTGACTTTCCGGCCGCTTTTTGTAATTCTTCTTGGAATTGGCAAATTTGCTGGATGATTCCATGCGCATGCTGAATGGCACGGAACATATCGACTTCACTATGCTCGGAAGCACCTGCTTCGATCATCGTTATCGCATTTTTGGTCCCTGCAACCACGAGATCCAAGGTCGAT